>JALSNL010000342.1 GCA_026987055.1 Melioribacteraceae bacterium
AATGTTCCTGCCGAAATATTATTTACAAAATTAAATTTTGATTATAAATCAAGTTGTATAAGCATAACTAATAAAGGAAACAAAAACAACAAGTATAGTTACAAGTATAACTTTCCAAACAATATGAGCTTTTCGCAATTCCATAAATTGAAAACCGATACCGAGAAATTTAATTCCGTAGAGCAATGTTATAACAACAGCAAGTCCGGTTTTAATAAAAGATGACTCCGAAAAAATAAATCCGGTAATGGTTAAAGAGAGTAATATTATCCAAGTAATTTTATTTGTCATAATAGTTGTAAATATTTGTTGAAAAAATTAATGAATTAAGTAAAGAGTAGGGAACAGCAACATCCAAATTAAATCGCACATGTGCCAAAAGGATGCTGATGTTTCTACATCTAAAAAATTATTTTTTGTATAGTAACCTTTTTTAATTCTAATATAGATATAAGATAAAAGTAAAACTCCGAAAAGAACATGAATAAAATGAAACCCGGTAAGCATCCAATAAAATGTAAAAAAAGTGTTGTAACTTAATCCTATTCCGTGTTCAATTTTGGAAATGTATTCAAAACTTTTTAGAGCCAAAAACGTTACGCCGAGGAAAATTGTAATTCTTAAGTAAAACTTACTTTTAACATTATCACCAATCTTAAGTTTGTGCAAAGCTTCCGCCATAAAAAACCCGCTTGTAAGCAATACCATTGTGTTAATTGTTCCAAGCGGAATATTTAACAAAGCTTGCGATTGATTAAAAACCGTAACTGCATCCTTTCTTAAAAAAGCAAAAACTATAAGTGAAATTGTAAAAGTTAAAACTTCAACTAAAATAATCATCCAAATTAAAATACCGCCGGGCGGATAAAAAATATTTTTGTAATCGATTGTTTGTGATGGTTCTTGTCTGTTTTTCATTGCATACCTTTAATATTTATATTTTATAATATAAAATAAAATTCTATAAAAAAATTATCCGTGTTCAATTCTATCATATAGTTTTGTTAGGGAATTTAATAATTCTACAGGACTGGTTAAAATATTATAATGATTATTCCCAAACATTTGCGGTAAATAAAATTTGGCTTGTTCTTCAATAGCAAATGCAAAATTATTAATTCCCAAAACTTTCATTTCCTTTAATGATTGTTTAATATCTTCCACTCCGTATTTCCCTTCGTATTTATCATAGTCGTTCGGCTTTCCGTCTGAAAGTAGTATTAACCATTTTTTTCTATGATGATTTTTACTTAGTAAATAAGTTGCATGCCGAATTGCAGGACCAATACGCGTGTAACCAATTGCTTCAACAGCGCCTATTTTTTTACGTGCATCTTTCCAAGATTCGTTAAAGGATTTTAATGTAACGTAAGTTGTATTGTTTCTTGTTTTAGAATAAAATCCGTCAATCTGGAAATCAATCATATATTCGTTTAACACTTCTCCAAAAAGTATTGATATTTGTTTTTCAACATCAAGAATTCTGTTCCCGTTAGCGTAAGCATCGCTGGATAAACTTAAATCCAATAAGAAAAGAAGAGCTAATTCTTTGGAAGTTTTTCTGCTTGCAAGATAGACTTTTTCATCGGGTGTATGTTTTGTTTTTACATCAATAAAAAAATTTGTTGCCGCATCTATATCAATATGATTGCCGCTTACTTGTCTTCTTGTTTGTTGCCATTTGTTATTCAGTATTGCAAAATTTTTCTTTAACCGGATTAACAAAGAAGAATTTTGTTCAATTGTATTTTTATAATAATTATAAGAAATCTTTGTTTCCTTTTTAGGAAATACTTTGCAGTAATCTTTTTTGTAAGTTGCGGATTTGTAATCCCATTCGTCATATAGCAAATGGAAATTGTTGTTTCCCAAGTCTGCACTTTCCGCAATTGTTGCATTACTAACGTAATCGGCTTGATATACCGAGTGTACTTGTTCATCTGTACGAACCATGTGCTTTAGGTTATATTCCTGTAAAGCTTCCAAATCTTCTTGAAGCGAATCGTCTCCATCAAAACTTCTTGCTATATTATCATATTCGTCAACCGTTTCAATTTTTTCAAAGTTGTGAGTTAATACATAATCTTCTTGAGCCTTTTTATCTACGGTTACAATTTCAAGGTCATCCGCTTTTTTAGCTTCAATAATTGTTTTAGGATTTACCGATGAATTTTTATTTGCGTTGTGGTTTACGTTTTTCAATTTATCTTTATCATCTTCAACAATGTTTTTCATAAATCTGCCGTAGAACCAAGTTAAGTCTTTTTTATTTTCTCCGGTTTTTTTATCAATTTCAACAGGGAAGTGTTGAAGAAGAATTTTGTAATCGTTTTGCATAACAGGATATTCTTTAAATAATTCATCCAAA
>JALSNL010000343.1 GCA_026987055.1 Melioribacteraceae bacterium
AGGTTTTGTAAATGTGTATGTTACACCTTTTTCACTTGCGGTATTATTACCGCTGGCATTTATAGAAAGGGAAGATGCAATAGTAACCATAGTATCTTTAGCTGATGTATCTATTTTATCTACTTTAAATGTTGCAGTATTTTCAACTTGAAAAACAGCCATCGGAGAAGTTGATTTAAGCTGCCAAACCGAACCGATGCCAACTTCATTTTCCGATAAAACTTTAAATACTTGTTGAATTAAAGGCATTAAAGTTCCGTTGGCAATATTTCCTCTCATACGTTCTTTGGTTTTTTTGCTAAGTGTATCCGGCACTTGCTGTATTTGTAAAATGTTCCTCATTATTTTATTTACGTGTTCTACTTTTACAACTTGTCCTATTGGATTAACAAAAACTCTGAAAGGTACGTTTTTTACGGCTTCGAAATCTACAAATTGAACACGTTCCCTTGTACTGTAAATATATTTTGAGTCGTATTTTAATGTTTGTCCGTTCAAATTTGTTTCGGCAATAATTTTATAAATAGTTGCATCCAATTCCGCCAAGTTATCTTCTTTGTTTATTTTTCTTACTCTAAAACGAATTTTATATGTTGCCGATTGCTTGATATTATTGGTGATAACAGTATCGGCGGTAATAGTGCTTTTATTTGTAGAAACGGTTTTTAGTTTGTAATAGAATTTATCACCTTTCTTAAATTTGTAACGAAGTGTTATTTTTGGTCCGGTTACTACATCTTTTGCAATTTCGGTTAATGTATCTTTAATCATTTGATTTTCGGTTTTACCGGTAACTTGATTGTTGGTTTTGTTTTTCTCTTCTTTTTTGCCGCAGCTTACAAGTAATAAGATAGAAAGTAATACAATTAATTTTTTCATCGTTCCTCTTTAACTAATAAAGTAAAAATTGTTTTTGTTCTTTTTTAAATTCGTTTAATTGGGATTGCCAAGAACTAATTATTTCTGCGGGAGTTTTATTTTCGTTAATCATTTTTCTTAAAGATGAACTTCCCCAAAGTTTGTCAATCCAATTATTCTTAAAAGAAAATTTTTCAGGGTATAATTTATGAAATGTATAAATAAGTTTTACCGAAAATTCTACGGGATTAAAAATTTTTCTATCTGTAATATTTAATTCAATTCCGTTACACTCTTCATTTTCGTATTTTGGCTTGTATGCCATATTTGGAATTGACTTGGGAATAAATTTTTTAGCCGTTAATTTTATTCCTTGCGGTTTAAGTTTTTGAATTTCCTCAATAACATCTTTGCTGTTTATAAAAGGACTTCCGATAAGAAGGAAAGGGGAGTAAGTGCCTCGTCCTTCCGAAATATTAGTGCCTTCCAATAAACACATTCCCGGATAAACAATAGCAGTATTAAGATTAGGAATATTCGGACTTGTTTTAATCCAAGTTAGATTACAATTATCGTAAAAGTAATTACGCTTCCAATTTTTCATTTTTACTACGGTTAGCTTTGCAGTATCCTTTATGCCAAGTATTTCGGGGCGATTAAAAAATTTTGCCAATTCACCAATTGTCATTCCGTGCCTTATGGGAATTTGTGCAATGCCTACAAAAGATTGAAATTCTTTTTGAAGTAAAGGACCTTCTACATTTTTTCCGTTAATAGGATTTGGTCTGTCTAAAATTAAAATGGGAATTTTATTTTCCGCAGCGGATTTAATTGCATAAAACATTGTGGAAATATAAGTGTAAAATCTTGCTCCTATATCTTGAATATCAAAAATAAGAATGTCTATATTTTGTAGCATTTCTTTTGTCGGTTTTTTGTTTTTACCGTATAGCGAAAAAACTTTAAGTCCTGTTTTAATATCTTTCCCGTTTTTAATTGTTTTCCCGTTTGCGGCATTTCCTCTTATTCCGTGTTCCGGACCGAACAGAGCTGATATTCTAACATCGTTTCTTGAGAACAACGTATCTACCAAATGTGTGCCGTTGCCAAGTATAGCGGTATGATTAGTAATTATTCCAACATTCTTATTTTTTATCAAATCAAATTTTTCCGAAAGAAGAATATCGGCACCGGTTAGAACTTTAATGTTATTTTCCGCAATACCGCATCCGGCAAATAAAGAAATGTAAAATAAAAAAATTAAGTAGATAAAAAATTTTTTGTAAATATCCATGATGCTAAAGTTAAACCGTCCCAAATAATATTTTGTTTAATTAAATTGTCAACTTCTTCAATGGAAAATTCATGCAGCTCAAACTCTTCCGTTGTATCTTTCGGCAAAGGAGAATCAATAAGACTATCGGCAATAAAAACAGAGCACATTTCATCGGAAGCTCCTGTGTAAGGTGAAAATTCTCCAATAAATTTTAAGTTGCCGTTTTTTC
>JALSNL010000344.1 GCA_026987055.1 Melioribacteraceae bacterium
TGGCAATATGGAAAAATAATTGAATATGGAAATAAAGAAACTAACCCGAATGTTCAAGTTTGTGGTGCTACGTTAGGAGCTTTCCCAAATAATAATTGGATTGTGGATAAAGGAAGATTATTTTCTACTCAAGAAATGCAGCGTTATGAAGATGTAATAATATTGGGGACGGATGTTACTAAAAAGTTATTTAATTTTATCAATCCTATAGGCAAATATGTAAAAGTGGATGGACATAAATTAAGAATAATTGGAATTCTAAAAGAACAGGGAAGCTCTTTTGGACGGAGCCAGGATAATTTTGCTGTAATGCCACTTACTACATTTCAAAGTTTATATGGAAAAAGAAAAAGAAGCATTAATATTACAGTTAGTTCTCATTCTAAAGAGGATTATAAAGATTTAATAGAAAAGGCACGCGGATATTTCAGAACAATAAGAAAAGTTCCCGCTGGCGAAGAAGATGATTTTGGAATATTTTCCAATGAGTCAATTATGGGACAAATTAATAATATTACCAAAGGAGTAAAAATCGGTGCAATAGCAATTGGCTTAATAGCATTGCTGGCTGCCGGCATTGGTATTATGAATATAATGTTGGTTTCGGTTACCGAAAGAACTAAAGAAATTGGAATTAGAAAAGCTATTGGTGCAAGAAGAAATAATATTCTTGTACAATTTTTAAGTGAAGCTGTTATATTAAGTTTAATTGGTGGTATTATTGGAATTGTATTGGGTTTGGTTGTAGGAAATTTAGCAGGTGCTTTTTTAAAAGCAACTGCTGCCATTCCGGTGAATTGGGTAGTTATTGGTGTTCTTTTATGTGTTGTTGTCGGAGTTGGATTTGGTACCTATCCTGCTTATAAAGCTGCTAACTTAGATCCTATTGAAGCTTTAAGACATGAATAAAAAAATAAAAACCTTTAAGTGATTTTGGTTGACCTCCTAAATTGTTAAGACGGTTTTTAATATAAGTAAACGGATTGCATGCAATCCGTTTATTATTTCCACTATCAGGTCTTCATAAAGATAAAACTTTATTCATAATGGATTAACTTTTAATATAAATAGAGGAAGTGGAGTGATACTAATGTTTATATAAATTTTATTATTTTAAAGTTGTACTTTAAATAGAAGGAGGAATTATGCAAGATCTAAACGATATTACTCAATCGGGACAAGCTAATATTATTAGAGGTATTTCTTTAATGACAAAAGATATGAGATTTGTCGGTTTATTTACTATAATTTACGGAGTAATTAATTCCCTAACAATAATTGGTGCAATAATCGGAGTTCCTCTAATATTTATGGGAATACGTATTAGAGAAGCCGCCGACCATTATGATTACTTTAATTCAAGCGGTGATATGAATGCACTTCAGAATGCGATAGATAAACAATATAAATATTTTAACATTCAAAAAATATTGGTTATTGTTTCGCTGTTTTTTATTGCTTTGTATATTATTGCAATAATTGCGTTTGTTTCTGTAGGTGTGTTTAATCAACCTCATGAAATTTTTTCGATGTTAAATTAAAATTGTTAAAATAGTTTATTGCCTTCATTTTTCTTTTGACTTGAAAATTCTTATTTGCTCAAGTAGATTTGTATCGTCTTTTATTTTATAGAGTTGGTAATTACTCAAATCTAAACTTTGGGCAGCGGATAATTGTTTATATTAAAATTCAGATATCTTTTTTTTATCTATATTTTTGTAACCATTGTTATTATTGGGCAAAACAAAGATAATTATATTTCTAAGATAGATACATTTAAAATTAATCTCGAAAACCGATATGAACTTTCTTCAATTCACGTAGTTCCGTTATCGTTAAATATTACTATCGGAAATAAAAAATTATCAAGTAAAGATTATT
The DNA here is from genome assembly GCA_026987055.1 of Melioribacteraceae bacterium. Lineage (GTDB taxonomy): Bacteria > Bacteroidota > Ignavibacteria > Ignavibacteriales > Melioribacteraceae > JALSNL01. The sequence continues at coordinate 1,882 of JALSNL010000344.1, forward strand.
CCTTTAATTTTACCGACAATTCCTTTTCACTATCCGATTCTTTGAATTATTCCATTTTCGATACTTTGTTCGTTGCATACTTGTCTTATGATATAAAGCTTAAGAAAGAATATAAACATCGCAGCATTATTAAAATGTATGACGAAAAACTTGGTGAATCCGTTAGAAGAGTAAAAAACGAAACGGTTGATCTATCAACAAAATCAATATTCGGAAGTAAATTGGAAAGCAACGGAACTTTATTACGCGGATTTTCTTTAGGTACAAATAAAGACCTTGCCGTAAATAGCGGTTTACGTTTGCAGCTTTCAGGTAAGCTATCAGACGACATTACAATTGTTGCCGCACTTACAGATGAAAACACACCTATTCAGCCCGAAGGAAACACAGAACGTTTGGAAGAGCTTGATAAAGTATTTATTCAAATAAAACATAAAATAGGAACCGCAACTTTCGGAGATTATGAATTAAAATCCGATGT
>JALSNL010000345.1 GCA_026987055.1 Melioribacteraceae bacterium
AATCGGGCAACTCTTTCCTTACAAAAGCTCTTAGTAAGCCAATATCAATAGTCGAATCAATATTTGTTGTGAAGTAAGCAACTAATTGTTTGATGCCAGGTTTATCTTCTCTTACGGTTACAATAACTTCGTTAATGTTCGGATAGCGGGAAATTACGGTAACTATTTCACCTATTTCAATTCTAAAGCCTCTTAGTTTTATTTGGCTATCAATTCTTCCTATAAATTGAATGTTCCCGTTCGGAAGATATTTAACCAAATCACCTGTTGAATACATTCTGCTTCCTTTAACGGTTGAAAATGGATTCGGAATAAACTTTTCGGCTGTTAAGTCCGGTTTATTATGATAACCTCTTGATAATCCGATGCCGGCAATATAAAGTTCTCCCGGCACGCCGATAGGAACAGGATTTAAATTTCTATCCAAAATATATAATTGAAAATTATCTATGGCTTTACCAATTGGCGGAACAATTTTACATTCTTTATTGCAAATAAACATTGATGCACAAACCGTAGTTTCCGTTGGTCCGTAAGCATTAACAAATTTTCTGTTTTTTGTCCACTTGTTTGAAAGTTCGCTTGAACATTTTTCTCCGGCAACAATTATGGTTTCAAGATTGCCAAGACTTTTGCTGGTAGAATATTCAGCGGGAATTATACTTAGTACCGAAGGCGGCAATGTTACAGTTGTAATATTTAATCCGATAAAAGCTTTTACCAAATCTTCACCCGAAGTAATAATTTCGTGAGAAGTTAGATTTAAGGAAGCTCCGTTTAGTAATGCCATTAACGTTTCCCAAACAAAAGCGTCAAAACTAAGAGAAGCAAATTGGAAAACTTTACTTTTGTTAGTAATGTTAAATGCTTTCTTTTGAACATTAGCCAAATTTACAGCTCCCTGATGCTGCATTAAAGTTCCTTTCGGTTTTCCGGTTGTACCGGAAGTATAAATTATATAAGCTAAATTTTTAGGAGAAGTTTTTGTATTTAGATTATTACCATCTTCCTTTTCAATAGTTTCATATTCTTCGTCCAAAAGAATTACATTTCCGGTAAAATTATGAAACAAGTTTGAAAAAATTGATTGTGTAATTACAATGTGAACACCGGAATCTTGCAACATATATTTAATTCTTTCTTCAGGATAAGTCGGATCAATAGGAAGAAAAGCAGCACCGGCTTTTAAAACGGCAAATACGGAAACCATTAAATCCAAAGACCGAGCCATTGAAATGGCAACAATACTTTCATTTCCAATTCCGTTTTTAACTAAATAATTTGCCAGTTTGTTCGCACGTTTATTAAAGTCTTTATAATCAAGTTCGTTTGTATAAAGCGTTCCGTTTTCAAATTCCGAATATGTAACCGCAATATCATTCGGATAATTTGCCGCAACATCTTGAAAAACTTCGTGAATGCATTTTGAAAAATCAACTTCAACCTTAGTATTATTAAGATTATTCACCAATTCAACATATTCGTTTTCAGATAAAAGAATTATATCGCTTAATTTTATCTTTGGATTTTCTATAACTTGTTCCAAAATTTTAACAAAATGATTAGAGATTCTTTTTATTGTTTCTTCCTTAAACAAATCGGTATTATATTCGAAGGAGAAATGAAGTTCGTTATTATTTTCTTTAATATATAATGTTAAATCATATTTTGAAGTGGGATTTTCAAAGTTGTAATTCTCCGCTTCCAATCCTTTGAGAGAAAACAGTTCGTTATTATTATTTTGATAAACAAATGCCACTTGAAATATTGGCGAATGGCTCATACTTCTTTCCGGTTGAATCGCATCAACAATAAATTCAAACGGAACATCACTATTATTGAATGCTTCCAAAATAACGGAACGTGTTTGCTTAAGTGTTTCTATAAATGTGTTATTAAGATTAAGTTTGTTTCTGATTATCAAAGTGTTAACAAAAAAACCAATTAGATTTTCAATTTTTGAATGAGTTCTATTTGCAATTGGTGAACCAACAACAATATCATCTTGTCTGGAATATTTGGTTAATAGTATTTCAAAAATTGTTAAGAGGGACATAAAATTAGTCAGCCCTTCTTTTTTATTGATACTATTAAGTTTTTCAGAATATTTTTCATCAATACTAAAACCAATACTTGCGCCGTTAAAAGTTTGCACCGGAGGTCTTGTATAATCAAGAGGTAATTCAAGAACTTCCGGAATTCCTTTAAGGTTATCTTTCCAGTATTTCAATTTACTTTCCAACAGTTCATCTTTAAGCCAGTTATTCATCCAATTGGCATAATCGGAATATTGAATATCAAGACTTTGTACAGAATAATTTTTATCGCTTAGATATTTTTCATAGTGTTCACTTAATTCG
>JALSNL010000346.1 GCA_026987055.1 Melioribacteraceae bacterium
ATTTGTAGAAAGCAAAAGTTCTACAGCATCGTAGATGCGATATTATGGTAAAACAAAAAATAACTAATAAAATCCTAGCTCCATAGGAGCGGTATTATTCCATTTGCAGACAACAATATTAAAACATAAGTAAAAACAAATCATCAATCACCTATTGCCAATCATTTTTTTATCCGATTCGGCATATAGAAGAATTCCCCAAAAGAAATTGTTTTTAAAATTCCATATCGATAGAATCATTTTTTTTTATTAAATTCGAGTGCTAATTTCAATCCTTAAAATAAACTTCCGAATCAAGAAAAATATGGAAAAAATAAATTTAGAGATTAAAAGAATTTCAGATAAATACTCCGATATTGAACTGCCGCACTATGCAACAATTGGCAGTGCCGGAATGGATATAAGAGCTGCTGTGGAAGACCAAATAATTATTGAAGCGGGTAAAGTTGTTTTGGTCCCTACAAATTTATCCGTTGCAATTCCCGAAGGGTACGAAATTCAAGTTAGACCTCGCAGCGGTTTGGCGGCAAAACATGGAATCGGTTTGTTAAATTCACCCGGTACAATCGATTCTGATTACAGAGGGGAAATTAAAATTATTCTCTTTAATTTTAGTCAAGAAGATTTTGTAATTAAACGCGGCGATAGAATTGCACAATTAATTCTGGCCAAAGTTACAATTGCAAATTTGCTGGAGGTAACGGAATTAAATTCTACCGGAAGAGGAAGTGGCGGTTTCGGACATACAGGAAAATCTTAAAATAAGTAAAATATAAAATAAGGATTAAAATATTGAATGTGTGATTTCGTTCACCTACATAATCATTCTCATTACAGTTTGCAAGATGCTGCTTGCACAATAGATTCTTTAATTGAATCGGCACAAAAGAATAATATGGATGCGCTCGCCTTAACCGATCACGGTGTAATGTACGGAATATCCGAATTCTATAAAAAAGCAACCAAAGCAAAAATTAAACCTATTATTGGTGTTGAAGCTTATGTAACATTTGAAGGTTCACGGTTTGAAAAAGGGAAAAAAGATGCCGGTAGAAAAAGATCGAAGCATTATAATCATCTTATACTTTTGGCAAAGAACGATATAGGTTATAAGAACCTGATGAAACTTACAACACAAGGTTTCACGGAAGGTTTTTATTATAAGCCCAGAATAGATTTGGAATTACTTAAAGAAAAATCAGAAGGATTAATCTGCACTTCCGCTTGTCTTGCCGGACCGGTTGCACAACCTTTGCTGAATGGAGATTATGAAAAAGCAAAAAAAAATTCCATAATTCTAAAAGAAATGTTTGGTGATGATTTTTATCTTGAATTGCAAGATCACGGTATGGAAGAAGATAAAATAATTATGGAAGGTATTCCCAAACTATCTAAAGAATTGGGAATAAAAATGATTGCCACAAACGATATTCATTATATAGAAAAAGAACATTCGGTTGCTCATAATATTTTGCTTCTTCTTTCCGATAAAACCGGAAAAGATTATAGAGAACTAAGATATAGAACCGATCAAATTTATTTTAAGTCCGCTTCCGAAATGAAGGATCTTTTCGGGTCTTACAAAGGAGCAATTGAAAATACTTTGGAGATTAGTGAAAAATCGAATGTAAATTTAGATTTCAAACAATTTCATTATCCTATTTTTCCTATTCCCAAAGATTCGCCCGCAAAGAATTTAGATGAATATTTTGAATTGCTTGCCAGGGAAGGTCTGCACAAAAGATTTAAAAAAATTACAAAAAACATTGAGGATAGATTTAATTACGAACTTGGTGTAATTAAATCAATGGGATACTCCGGTTATTTTTTAATTACACAAGATTTTATTAATGCATCAAAAAAACAAGGCATTCCGGTTGGTCCGGGTAGAGGAAGCGCTGCCGGAAGTCTTATAGCCTACGCTCTTGGTATAACAAATATAAATCCTCTTGAGTATGATTTACTTTTTGAAAGATTTCTAAATCCGGCAAGACAATCAATGCCCGATATTGATATTGATTTTGCAGACGATCAACGCGGTGACGCCATTGAATACGTAAAGCAAAAATATGGCGAAAAATCCGTTTGCCAAATTGTTACTTTTAACCGTCTTTCTTCCAAAGCCGTTTTACGGGATGTTGCCAGAGTACTGAATATTCCAATTCCCACAGTTAATAATATTACAAAATGGATTCCTTCAAAGTTCGGTAAAGTTTATACAATTAAGCAAGCTTTGGATGAAGTACCTGAACTTAAATGGGTTAAAGAATCCGACGACAAATCAATAAAAGAATTGTTGAAATATGCTCAAGTTCTTGAAGGTATGAATCGCAATATTTCCAAACATGCCGCCGGTGTTGTTATTACTCCGGGTGAAGTTAGTGATCTTGTTCCGTTAGCTTCTGCCGGTGCCAACGGAGATCTTGTTACGCAATACAATATGAAGCAACTTGATTCCGCCGGTATTCTTAAAATGGATTTTCTTGGGTTAAGAACTTTAACAATTATTAGAGATACTGTTGACTTAATTGAAAAAACACAAGGGATTAAAATTGACATAGATTCAATTCCTATTGATGACGAAAAAACTTACGAGCTGTTCGGGAAGGGACAAACCACCGCCGTATTTCAGTTTGAATCTTCTCCTATGAAGGAGCACCTTAAGAATCTGAAACCCAAAACTCTTAAAGACCTTTCTGCAATGAATGCTCTGTATCGTCCGGGACCAATGGAATTTATTGGTGATTTTATTGATAGACGACACGGACGAAAACAAATTGAATATTTACATCCGAAGTTGGAAGAAATTCTAAAAGAAACTTATGGTATTATTGTTTACCAAGAACAAGTAATACAAATAGCCAATAAAATTGCGGGCATGACTTTAGCAGAAGCAGATCTTTTAAGACGTGCAATGGGTAAAAAAGATTTGGCGGAAATGGCAAGACAAAAAACCAAGTTTGTAGAAGGAGCCGTAAAAAACGGTATCCCGCAAAAAATTGCCGAAGAAATTTTTGTTGTTATAGATAAATTTGCTAACTATGGTTTTAATAAAAGTCATGCTGTTGCTTATAGTTATGTTGCTTATCAAACAGGATATTTAAAAACTCATTATCCTGCCGAATTTCTTGCATCCAACCTTACAAATGAATTTGGTAACTCGGATAAAGTTACCGCATTACTTGATGATTGTAGAAAATTAAAAATTCATGTGATGTTACCCGATGTAAACAAACCCTCGGTAAAATTTACCGTTGAAAATGGTAATATCGTTTTTGGTATGTCTGCAATTAAAAATGTTGGTATAAATGCTGTCAAAGAACTTGAAAGAGCACGCAAAGAATTAGGAAGAGATTTTAAAACCATTTTTGATCTTACTTCTCATATAGATACAAGGGTTGTAAATAAAAGAGCAATGGAAGGTTTGGTACTTGCCGGTGCTTTGGATAACTTGAAGGGAACCAGAGCTCAAAATTTTGCTACTATAGAACATGCACTTTCTTTTGGAAGTAAAGTTCAAAGTTCAAGTCTTAATCAAGGTGATAGTTTATTTGGAAACATACAAGAAACAATTGCCATTGAAGAACCTGATTTGGAAGATGTTCCGCCTTGGACGCATAAAGATAAACTTGCTAAAGAAAGGGAAGTGTTGGGCTTTTATCTTTCCGATCATCCGCTAAGAAAATTTGAATCGGAATATAATTCATTTTCCACAATAAAATTGGGAGACCCTGATACCTATAAAAACAAAGAATCCGTTAGAGCTTGCGGCGTTGTTACATCCGTAAAAACACGTATGGATAAATCCGGTAGAAATATGGCTTTCTTTAAACTGGATGATTTTTCCGGCTCATGTGAATGTATAATGTTTGGTAAAGTATATGGTAAAGTAGGGGAATTGATAGAACCCGAATCAACAATAATGGTTATGGGTAAATTGGAAAGTAATGGAGATGCTATAAAATTACACGTTGATGATGCTTTGGCATTAAGTGAAGTTTCCGGTAAATTAACAAAGCGTTTAGGATTACTAATAGATGCAAATAAACATGATGAAAAAATAATTCCGGAATTAAAGAAATTGCTCGAAAAAAATTCAGGCGAAATTCCTATTGCTATCTATTTAAAGTTTAATGGAACTGCTAAAAAGTTCTTCATCAATAATAAAGTTAAATTAAATAATGAATTGATTAGCGGAATTCATAAGCTGTTAGGTGAAGAAGCAATTTCATATCAAACCATGTAAAAGTTGTCTTTAGAAAAATAAATATATAGTTTGAATTTTAATTATTGTACAAAAGCTAAAATGGTTTTCCTTTTGGAATCTGATAGAAAAACCTTCAAGGTTTTTTATGTCTTACAAAACACCAAAAAATAGTTAATTGATAAATATGAAACGACTTTTAAAAGTATCGGTATAACCTCTAAGGTTTCTTAATTGTTGAAATCTGAATTTAGCTCTTTTCGGGAAAATCAATTTGTTTTAAGTATATAAGAGTTTTGAGATAAGAAATTTAATAAATCAGATAACTAAACTAAGGTTGGAATAAAGAATTTTTATCAATAATAAAAAAATATCTTAATAGAATCAATTTGTAATAACATTGTTATTTTTATAAATTTTCGCAATCAATAATAAAGAAGGATTAATATGACACGCAAATGGGCTTTAATACTTGGTGCATCAAGTGGATTTGGTGGAGCAACAGCAATTGAATTGGCAAAAAACGGATATAGTATTCTCGGTATTCATCTTGACAGACAAAGCACAATGCATAAAGTTTCACAAATTATAAAAAAGATTCAAAAATATGGTCAAGAGGCAATCTTCTATAATATGAATGCTGCTGACCCTATAAAAAGAAATGATACTCTGGATGAATTCAAAGAAAGATTTGCTACTAAAGATCATCCGCATGTTCATGTTCTTATACATTCTTTAGCATTTGGAACTCTTAAACCCTTTATAACTAAATCACCTAATGATTGTATTTCAAAAACCCAAATGGATATGACAATGGATGTTATGGCTCATACGTTGGTTTATTGGACTCAAGGTTTGGTACAAAGAGATTTATTAGCTAAAGGCGGTAGAATATTTGCTTTAACCAGTGCCGGTTCCCAACAAGTTATTCCGTTTTACGGAGCAGTCTCAGCTGCTAAAGCAGCAGTTGAAGCACACATAAGACAATTGTCTGTAGAACTGGGACCAATGAAAGTTACGGCAAATGCGATTATGGCCGGTGTTACAGATACACCTGCATTAAGAAAAATTCCGGGAAACGAATTGATGGTAAAAGCTGCTAAAGATAAAAATCCAATGGGCAAACTAACAGTTCCGGAAGAAGTAGCTAAAGCAATTGTTATGTTATGTCAACCTGCAGCGGATTGGATATCAGGTAATGTTATTGGTGTTGATGGTGGTGAGTATAATGTTAGTTATACCGGTGAAATAGTTTGCAAACCAATTAAATAACTTGTTAATAAATACTAGGTGGTAGAATGTTTGAATTTGCTTTTACTGAAGAGCAGCAAATGCTGCGTGACATGGTTAAAGATTTTACTAATAATGAAATTAAGCCATTGGCTGCAAAAATTGATGAAGAAGGAAAAATTCCTAAAGAGTTAATGAAAAAATTGGGTGAGTTAGGTGTTTTAGGTGTTGCTTTCCCCGAAGAATACGGTGGTGGCGGATTTGGTGAAATCGGTTACTGTATTTCCCAAGAAGAAATTGCAAGAGGTTGTATGTCAACAGCAACTGTTATAGGTGCTCACCAATCAATTGGTGCCAATGCTATTTATTTGGGAGGAAGTGAAGAGCAAAAGAAAAAATATCTGGCACCTTTAGCTTCCGGAGAAAAATTAGCAGCGTTTTGCTTAACAGAAGCTCAAGCAGGTTCGGATTCATTCAATCTAAGAACAAAAGCATATCTTGATGGAGATGAATGGGTTATTAACGGAGAAAAATTATGGATTACAAATGGTGGTACCGCTGATATAGTTTCCGTTTTTGCCAGAACTCCAAAAGGTATTTCGGCGTTTATTGTTGAAACAGATAACCCTGGTTTTCAAGCCGGTCCGCCGGAAAAGAAAATGGGAATTAAAGGTAGTTCAACACATGCAATCACTTTTGATAATGTTAGAGTGCCGCAAGAAAATTTAATTGGTAAAGACGGAAGAGGATTTCTTTTGGCAATGAAGACACTTGATACCGGAAGGCTTGGCTTAGGAGCTGCATGTTTAGGAGCTGCAAAAGAACTTTTGGAAATGTCAACTTTATATGCAAAAGAAAGAGAACAGTTTGATCAAACAATTAGTCATTTCCAAGCAATTCAATTTTATCTTGCCGAAATGGCTACTATGATTTATACTATGGAATCTATGGTTTACAGAACTGCTGTTGATTATGATTTGGGTAAAAATGTTTCCCGCCAATCGGCTATGGTTAAACTCTATTGTTCCGAATCTCTTGATAAAATTGCTGACCTTGCTGTACAGATACACGGGGGAATGGGATATTCCAAAGAATTACCAATTGAAAGATTTTATAGAGATGCGAGAATTAATAGAATATTTGAAGGAACTAATGAAATACAAAAAGTAATTATTGCCCGTGATATTCTAAAGAAAAAAGGGAAGATGTAAAAAATAAATTAAGGAGAAATAAAATATATGAAACCATTGATTTTTACAGATGCAAATTTTGAAGCGGAGGTTGTAAACTCTGATTTACCGGTCTTAGTTGATCTTTGGGCTATATGGTGCGGACCTTGTAAAATGATAGGTCCAATTGTTGAAGAATTAGCTGAAGAATATGATGGCAAACTTAAAGTTGGAAAACTTGATGTAGATGCAAATCAACAAACAGCTATTAAATATGGTGTTAGAAGCATTCCTACGGTCTTAATCTTCAAAAATGGAGAGGTTAAAGAAACAATAATAGGTGCTGTTCCTAAATCTGTATTTGTAGAAAAATTAAAAAGCGTTTTGTAGATTAAACTGTAAAAAATGTTACAGTTTATTAGCCTTGAAAAAATTATTCTGTTATAGTAATTTTGTCAATAATTTACAAGTTTTATGGTAATAATAAATTTAAAGTCATCACTTGACTATTTAATTTGATAATTGTAATTTATTTTTTACTTATTGTAGTAGTGGTAACTTTTACCGTTTTACATCGGTTAAATATTAAAGTTCCACAAAAAAAATTAAATAACATAATTTCTTAACTAACTAAGGAGTAACAAATGATAAAAAACTACTTACATTTTTATTCAACCTATGTTTAACAGAGTTTTAAGTAAGTTTCAAATCAGTTACTAATTAATTAACATTATTTAATATCCTGATAATACATTTATTATTTTATTTAGGAGGTCATATGCCAAAAAATAGTTACATTCGAATCTTATTAACGTTCGGCATGTCTCTAGCAGTTCTAATGGTTGGTTGTGTTGATACAAGTGTTCAGCCAATACCAACTACTCTAAACTATCGTAGTCAAGTAAAAATTGTAAATCTTGCACCGGATATTGCTTCCGCAGAATTTTCATTGACTACTCATGCCAAAGAAACAATTTCTTTTGGAACGATAGCTTATGGAGACGAAAGTTCAGGAGATTTTAAAGATATTCCTGCCGGATCAAAAGAGTTAAAATTTAACTCTGAAAGTCTTAAAGTTAATACTGAAGTTGATAAAAAAATGAGGCTGTTTGTTGTTGGAGCTACTCCAGCAGATAGAAACATCATTAAAGTTAATCAAAGATACATTTTCCAAACAAAGGATGATCCGACTAACAAATCTCTTTATCGTCCGGATACTGCTGCTATTGCATTTGCTAACGGTACTTCAGATGTAGCAATCACCAAAATTCAAGCTGTTGCCGGTGATGTAGATACTACTCTATCTATTGCTCTTGGAGTTGGCAGTGTTGCTAATCATCAATACATTAAAGCAGGGGACTATACCATAAGTATTATGTCAAATAATAAAGCAGGTGATGCTGATTCTGTATTAACTTCTTTCCAAGCTAATTTAAGTGCAAAAGGAAGATATACAGCAATTATATATGGTAGTAAAGCTGGCTTACATAATAAAGTTTTTACAGATGATTAGAAAATTGTTTAAATATAAAGGAGAAAAAATTATGTTCCGAAAATTTTATACAACAATTTTATTGTTGCTTATTACTTTTTCTATCTCACTAGCTCAGTCTGGTACGGGTAGGGTTTCCGGAAAAGTAATAGATAAGCAAACCGGAGAAGCTCTTATTGGAGCTAACGTTATTATAGAAGGAACTTCTTTTGGTGCTGCTACCGATGTAAACGGTGAATTTTTGATTAGTCAAATTCCTTCGGGAACTTATTCTGTCAAAGCTTCTTACATTGGTTTTCAACCCAAAAAAGTTACTAACGTTACTGTTAAATCCGGTTTAACAGTTAATATTAACTTTAGTTTGGCTTCAACAGAGTTTTCAACAGAGGAACTTGTAGTTGTTGCTAAAAAACCTTTAATTGAAAAATCTTCAACTAACGCCAGAAGGATTATTGGTTCTGAAGATATTGAAGCTTTACCAACTCGTAGTTTAGCCGCTATTGTTGCTTTACAACCCGGTGTTGTTAGATTGAATGGCGACACATTTATTCGTGGTAGTAGAGCTGATGAAACCGGTTATACTGTTGAAGGTGCTGATGTTAAAAACATTCTTAGCAGAGACGGTGGTTCATTAGTTAGTGTTACCCCCGATGCTGTTCAAGAATTAACAATTCAAGCCGGTGGTTATACTGCTCAATATGGTAACGCAAATGCCGGTATTGTTTCTCAAGATTTTAAAACCGGTACGGATCAATATCATGCTTCGTTAAGAGCAGAGACTGATGATTTCGGTAACTTTCCGGGAGAACAATTCTTAGATACTTATTCTTATGGTTATTCCGATTTTGTTGCTACTTTCGGCGGACCTGTGTTTACTAATAAATTAAAAATATTTATTTCCGGTGAAAGAAGAAAAATGGGTGACAGAACCCCTACATTCTTTTATGATAATCCTGCAGCTTTTTCTGATGGTGCTTTGTGGGATACTACTAGAATTTATGATACCGGTGTTTTTGGTGGTGATAAAAATGAATCTCAAATTTTAAACTGGCAACCGGGAAATTTTGCTAATAGAGGAAATGAAAGATATACGTTAAATAGTACATTATTATTTGATAGCAATCCTTTCATAGTTCGTTTATCTGCTGCTTTAACTCACTATGAGTCAAGAGGTGGAGCAATGAACATCATCAATATGTTTAATAATGATAGAGCAAGTCAATATGAAAGCTCTAACTTATTATTAAATTTAAAAACAACATACTTGGTAACAGCAAATTCTTATTTTACTGCAAAAGTAAATTTCTTTGACGGTAGAACAAAAAGTAATGATCCTATTTTTGGAGATAACTATTTAGAATATAGTGATAGCCTTGCAAATGCTAAACAAGGTTATGAATTCCAAAATTATGTTACAGGACCTCCTTTTTATGATTTTTACGGATTCCCTTTTGCTAGAGAAGGAAGCCCGAGAGCCGGATTTGCTAAAAACCATAACAATTATCTTGGTGGAAGTTTAGATTATACTGCTCAAATAGATAAACATTCTATTAAAACCGGTGCTTCTTATCAAAGATGGACAGTTAGACATTATGGTCTGGATGGTGCGGGATCAAATTTCTTATCTACAATAAGAAATAATCCTGATTTAACAGCTAATCATGATTCTTTAGCATTCTTGATTGGTAATAAATTATTCAGAAGTATTGGTAACTATGGT
>JALSNL010000347.1 GCA_026987055.1 Melioribacteraceae bacterium
AAACATCCGCGTGTAAGACATTTTGAGCAGTTAAATTTAAGTAGAAAAATTGCAGGTTATTTAAGTTTGATTATTTTGGTAATTTCGTTTTCACCAACACCGTTTTTAATTTCTTTTTAATAGATTATAGTTCATCTATTTTACAATTCAACCGGAGCTGCAAAATGAAAACAAATTTAAAATTATTTTTATTTATCATTTCTTTCCTTTTCGCATGTTCAAATAAAGATGTTGTAAGAATTTCTAATTTTAGTCCTCAAGGCAAGATTAAAAAACTTTCCAATATAACAATTGAGTTTTCCAAAGAATTAGCTCCTCCGGAACTTATTGATATTTGGTTGGATGATGAATTTGTAAAATTTACTCCTGCAATAAAAGGAAAATTCAAATGGTTAGATAGCAGAACTTTAATATTTTCTCCGGATGCTTCTTTAGAACCTATTCAAGAATATACTGCAAGAGTTACCAATAAAGTTTTATTCAACACAAAATATGAACCCGATTTTGAAGTTTACAAATTTCACACACCGGATTTTGATGCTACTAAGGTAGATTTCTTTTGGACGCAAATACCAAATGAAAATTATAAAGTAAGCATTAAAGCAAATATATATTTTAATCACCCTGTTGTTCCGGATGAATTAAAAAAATATTTGGAAGTTTATAACGGTAATAAAAAGATTGATGATTATAAAGTAATGACAGGTAATTCATCCAAGGTAATTGCAATAAATTTCGGCAAAATACCTCAAGCTGAAAAAAAACAAAAGTTCAGAGTAATAATTAAAAAAGGTTTGCAATCAATTTACGGCAGAAAACCTTTGCAAGATACAAGAGAATTTAATCAAACTTTACCGGCAATTACAAAGTTGGCAATCACACGTGTCCGTTCAGGTTATAACGGAAGTAATGGCTGGATAGAGGTTTCAACAACACAAACTGTTGATAAAAAAAGATTAAAAGATTTTATTGAGCTGAAACCAAAGAAAAAATTACATTTTTATGTTAATGAAAATAATTTTCGTATCGAAGCAAAATTAGATAATATAAAAACTCTTACCCTAAAAATAAAAAAAGGTTTGCCGGGTTTATACGGAGGTGAACTTGAATTTGACTTTGAAAAAGTTGTTTCAATGGTAAACTTAAAACCATCAATAAAATTTACCGATAAAAAAGGAAAGTATCTTCTCCTTGGCGGTGAACAAAACCTGGAAGTTAAAGCCGTAAACATTAAAAAAGCGGATATTGAGATATCAAAAATTTATGATAATAATTTGTTGCATTTTCTAAATAGATATAATTATTCGTATTATGATGATTATTACGATTACGGTGAAACATATAATGCAGGTAATGATGGAAAGATTATTTATACAAAAAAAATCAAACTTGGCGATGAAGAAAATTCGCTGGGTAAATTTACGGTTAATCTTAATGAAGCTTTAAGCACTAAATATAAGGGAATTTATGTTGTCAATGTCCGATCAAATGAAAAAAGATGGATAAACGATTCGAAGATGGTTGCAATTTCCGATATTGGAATTATTGCAAAATACGGCAGAGATGAAATTTTGGTTTTCACAAACTCAATTGCAACTACCGAGCCGATGCAAGGTGTTACTGTTAATATTATTTCCTCCAATAATCAAGTTCTGCTTACCGGAATGTCTAACAGTCAAGGTGTTGTAAAATTTAAAAATATAAGAGAGAAAATTAAAGGATTTAGACCAAGACTAATAACCGTTTTACGTGACGAAGATTTTAATTATTTGGATTTGGATGAAAGCTATATAGAAACTTCACGTTATGATGTTGGCGGTCTTCAAGAGTTTTCCGAAAACTATAATGTGTTTATTTATTCGGATAGAAATATCTATCGTCCCGGTGATAAGGTAAACCTTTCGGCAATCTTTAGAGATGACAAAATTAAAATTGTTAAAGACATTCCCGTAATTGTTAAAGTTATTGCTCCTACCGGTAAAACGTTTAATGAATATAAAAAAACATTAAACAAAGAAGGATCTTTCGAGCTTTCTTTTGATTTACCCGATTTTGTACAAACCGGAAACTACAAAGCCGAAATATTTTCCGGAGCCAAAACATTATTGGGTTCCTACGGTTTTAGTGTAGAAGATTTTGTGCCCGATAAAATTCGGGTTAAACTTTCTAAAAACAAAAATAAATTTGTGCCCGATGAAACGGTGGAAATTGGTATTGATGCCGAATTTCTTTTCGGTGCAAAAGCGGCGGATGTTAAATATCAAAGTGAAATACAAATTAAGCATCTTCCGTTTAGAAGCAAAAATTATAGAAGTTATAACTTTTCTTCTTCGTCAGTTAAAAATTCCGA
>JALSNL010000348.1 GCA_026987055.1 Melioribacteraceae bacterium
TATTGCTGCCGAAACCGGAACCCCCGTTTACGTTTACAGCAAAAAATTTTTCACCGATAGATACAAAGAATTCTCGGAAGCTTTTGAATCTATTCCGCATAAAATATTTTATGCTTCCAAAGCAAATTACAATATTAACATAATAAAATTGTTTAACAACCTTGGTGCCGGCATTGATGTTAACTCCGCCGGTGAATTTTACAGAGCATTAAAAGCCGGTGTATCTCCAAAAGATATGCTCTTAACCGGCGTAGGCAAAACAGATGAAGAGATTAAACTTGGACTTGAAAATGATGTAAATCTAATAAAAGCCGAATCACTTGAAGAAATTTATGTTATTGATAAAATTGCAAAAAAACTCGATAAAATTGCTCCGCTTGCAATTAGAGTTAATCCCAATGTTGATCCGGTAACTCATCCTTATATTTCAACCGGACTTGCAGAAAACAAATTCGGGATTGACGAGACCGCTGCACTTGATATTTTTAGAGAAGCATCAAAACTTGGCAATATAAACTTAGTTGGTATTGATATGCATATCGGTTCACAAATTACAACCGTAGAGCCTTATATAGAAGCCACATCAAAATTGGTAAATATTGTACAAACACTTGCCAAGGAAAAGATTATACTTAAACATATAGATATCGGCGGCGGAATCGGCATTAAATATAATGATGAAAAACCGTTTTCCCCAAAACAATTGGCAGATGTTCTTATTCCCATTTTAACAAAAACAAATTGTGAAATATTTTTTGAACCGGGAAGATTTCTTACCGCTAACGGCGGCTGCTTGGTTTCCAAAGTTCTTTATACAAAAAAGAATCTTGAAAAGAATTTTATTGTTGTTGATGCTTCTATGACGGATTTATTAAGACCCAGTATTTATAAGTCTTACCATCATATACAGCCCATTATTAAAACGGAACGAACGGAAATCACAGCCGATATTGTTGGTCCGGTTTGCGAAAGCGGTGATTTCCTTGGCAAAAACAGAACAATTTCGGAACTAAAACGGAATGATTTAATTGCCGTAATGTCCGCCGGAGCTTACGGAATGGTTATGGCTTCCAACTATAACGGAAGAAAACGCCCTGCCGAAATTTTAGTTGACGGCAAGAACGTTAAAATTATTCGGGAAAGAGAAACTTATAATCAGTTAATTCAAAATGAAGAAATAGTACTATAATCTAACTTTAATATTGTTAGTTCTATTTTTATTATGCACTTTTACTATGTGTTTTATACCATTCGGAAGCTAAAACAACTTCTTGATATTCTTTATCGCTGCGTAAAATGTGTCCAATCATCCAACTGGAAAGGAAGCTACTTAATTCAACCGAAATTTCTTCTTTCCCCAGATAACATCTATCCTTCATTCTTAATAATTTATTTACAAATTTTTGATGTTGTTTTTTATGGGGTTCCAAATCTTCGTAACCGGCTTCTTCCATAATCTTTTCTTCGGTAGAAAAATGATATTTAGTATAATCTATAAGTTCGGTAAAGATAATTTTTAATTCCTCCTTAAAGGTATTAGATTTTAAGGAATCATGGAGTTGGTTAATAATATCAACCAATTTTTTATGTTGAACATCTATTTCTTCAATTCCGATATTCATTCTTTCCGTCCAATCAATTAAGGGCATTTTTTCTCCATTTTTTTATTTAACATTAATTATAGATTACATACATTATCGAGATTTTTTTTAAATATTTAATTTTTTCTTTAAAAATTATTTTAAAATGACAATTATTTTTGTAGTATTAATAACAAACTATTTAGGAAAGAAAGAAATGAAAAAATTACTGTTTTTTATCTTGCTTACCATTGTGAATTTTAATCACTTTGCACAATCAAAACATGCTATTACGGTTGACGATCTGTGGAATATGAAAAGAATCGGTTCCTTTGATATTTCACACGACGGAAGCAAAATTATTTTTGATGCAACAACTTATAGCATGGGAGAAAACAAAGGAAATACTGACATTTACATTGTTAATACGGATGGGACAAATTTAAAACTTTTTATTGATGAAGAAAAAAGCGTTTCTTCTCCTCAGTTTATAAATAACGGGAAAACCGTTGCTTACTTGGTTGACGGACAATTACGATTTGCCGATTTAACCGGAAAAAGAATAAATAAAATCCCTTCTCTCTATTCAGGTATTGGCGGTGTGGAATTTTCCAAAGATGAAAATAAAATTATTTTTTCGTCAAATGTTTATGCTTCTTGCAAAACTCAAGAATGTAATAAACAAAAAGATTCCGTTAGAACAAATAGTAAAGTAAAAGCGGAAATATTTACCGGACTAATGTACCGTCATTGGAACAAATGGCGA
>JALSNL010000349.1 GCA_026987055.1 Melioribacteraceae bacterium
TTCAACTTTTTTAAAAAATAAACCAATATCAAATCAACGGTAAATAAAACAATTATAAAATATTCAATTTTGTAAATTTTATAAACAAAAGGATAAAAGGTTGCAAATAATAAAAGTCCGGTAAAAACAAAAATGATAAGTTTGGTTTTTTCTATTCCGTATTTGCCCGGGAAAGTAATTATATTATTTTTCAAATCGCCTTCAAGGTCTTCTACATCTTTTAATAACTCTCTTATCAAATTAATTAAGAATGCAAAAACAGCGGGAATAATAGCGAGTTTCCAATTACCAACAGCAACACCGCCGTAAATGAATGCTAGTCCGGTACAAAAGGCAACGGCTAAATTTCCAATTAACGGAACACCTTTTAACTTATAAGAATAAAAAAATAAAATTATAGTTGTTAAAAATACAATTCCAGTGGCGGCTTTGTTAACCGAAGATGAAAATAAAAAAGCTACAATCGTAAAAATAAGATAAAATACCGCAGCTTCTTTTATGGAGATTTTTCCGGACGGCAATGGACGATTAGGTTTGTTTATTTTATCAATATTAAAATCAAAAATATCGTTAATAATATTTCCGGCTGCAGCAACCAGCATTGCAGATAAACTTGCGTAAAACACAATAATATCAATGTGTTCATTCCGGTTACAAATTATTGCGGCAACAAAAACAGTTACAAAAGTAATTGCCGAATTTACCGGTCGTGACATTTTTATGATTTCAACTATTTTTTTCATCAGATTACTTTGGTTAAATAAGTTTTCTTCTTTGAGAACCTCTGCATCTTTTCAGTGTAACTTTGCGTAAAGTTTTCCACTCAATTCCGTAAAGAAAAATTAAAGTTACACAAAGATTTTTTTTATCGATTTTTAAATATTGCTCCTTCTTACTTTATAAACACTTTTTACGTTTATTTTTCTAAAATTCATTTAACAAACCGAAGTGAATTAAACCATCGGAAAATGAATTTCCACTTGCAAGAGCATAACTGATTCTCATAATTCCCAAAGCTGTATCAATGCTAAGTCCAACGCCATAAGCAGATTTATATTCCGATATTTTTGCAATGTTCAAATTTTTATTTCCATTACGTAAAAAATAACCTGTATCATAAAGGAGAAAAAAATAAGAAGATTGCGAAAGCAAAAATCTATATTCCAAATTACTCCATAAAACTCTGTTACCAAAAAACTGCTGCTCCCTGTAACCGCGTAAACTATTTGCTCCGCCTAATCTGAAATAATCACTTTCTTCAAAAGACTTACCTTGTAATTCCTTTGCGTGAACATTAAATGCCGCTACTTGATTTGTAAAAATCGAATAATAAATTGCAAAATTCAATTCGTATTGTTGTAAGTTTATCTTATCGGATGATCCGTTAACATTTTTCGATTTAAATTTATATAAGGTGGAAAGATAAATACCTTTTTGCGGAATAAGAATATCGTTACGATAATCCAACTTAAACATCAAGCCGGTATTGATTGAATTGGAATTGCTTACTTCGGTAATATTTATTGCGGGAATAACCGTTTCGTTTTCCGCAATTAAAGATGCCGAAATATTTTTTGTTGCCAAATATTCAAGAGTTCCGCCGTATCTTCTTTTTACGTAAGTGGAATCTTGTTTTCTTTGATACAAATATAAATTTAGATTAAATGGAAAATTAAACAACCACGGTTCAAGATATTTCAATTCCAGTTCTTGCGAAACCGAATTTTCTTTTTGCCATTTTAATCCTGCGGCTCTTCCGGTTCCCAAAATGTTTCTCAGATTAATATTTACAAAACCCGTAAAATAACCTTTTTCATTTTTTTTTGATGCGGGAATGTAACCGAGTATTCCGTCAAAATTATTTGTAGATTTTTCTTTTACCGTTATTTCCAAAATTCCTTCGTCTTTAGAATTAACATAGTAATCCGGTTTTGGCACCGGTTCAAAAAATCTAAGTTTATTAAGTAAATCCGGAATCTCATCAATTTTTTGCTGTGAATATACTTCGCCTTTTTGCAAACGAAGAGTGTTTATTATTACACTTTCTTTTGTTTTTGTGTTACCGATTATTTTAACTTTATCTATTTTACTTAACTTTCCGGTTTTTATTTTTAAGTAAACTTGCACAACGCTGTTGCTGTCTTTATCATAACCGAACACTAACGATTGAATTTTTAAGGAAGCAAAAGGGAAACCTTTATTTTCCAAGTATTGAAGTGATTTTTCAATCCGGTTTTGTAATTCTTGCCGATAAAATATTTTATTTTCCAAAGGTTTAAAATTATTTTCATAAATCAAAGAATCGGTTTTGTTTTTCGGCGTAATAGATATTTTTTTTA
>JALSNL010000350.1 GCA_026987055.1 Melioribacteraceae bacterium
TTTTAGATATAAATGGAATAGCTGTTTCCAGCGGATCGGCGTGTTCTTCCGGTTCTGTTAAACCATCGCATGTTATTTTAGCTTCGGGTAAAAATGATGCGTATGCAAATGGCACTTTAAGATTTTCGTTTTCACCGGAAAACACATTTGAGCAAGTTGATTATGCTATTTCTATTCTAAAAAGAATTGCCGAAAAGTATAGAAAATAAAATTTTGGTTGTATCCTCTCTTTTCGTAAAGAGAGAAATATTTGACAATCCAATCGAAACTCACTCCGGGAAAACTAATCCGGTTCTTGCATAATTATTACGTTAAATCGCCTTCTAGTTAAAAATAGATTTAATTCTAAAAATATAACAACATTTAGAAATAAAAAATAGAACGCAGATTGTTATGATTAATTATAAGCTAAAATATTTACATCATATAATCAATCAAATCGGAAAGTTTTCCTTTTAATTCTTTTCTCGGTACAATTAAATCAACAAAACCGTTTTCCAATAAAAATTCCGAACGCTGAAAACCTTTGGGCAAATCTCTGCCGATTGTTTGTTTAATTACTCGAGGTCCGGCAAAACCTATCAAAGCTTTCGGTTCGGCAATATTCACATCACCAAGCATTGCGTAACTTGCTGTTGTCCCTCCGGTTGTTGGATCTGCAAGTACTGAAATATAAGGAACACCGGCTCTTGATAAACGCGACAAACGACTACTTGTTTTTGCCAATTGCATTAAGGATAAAACACCTTCCATCATTCTGGCACCGCCACTTTGCGAAATAATAATCATAGGAATTTTATTTTCATAAGCTCTGTCTATAGCTCTTGCAATTTTTTCACCTACAACGGAACCCATACTGCCGCCGATAAATTTAAAATCCATACAAGCAAAGCTAACTTGCTTTCCGTTTATTTTTCCTATTCCGGTTCTTACGGCATCGTTAAGTTTTGTTTTTTTAATTGAACTTGCTATCCGGTCTTTATATTTTTTTGTATCTTCAAAATTCAACGGATCGGCAGACTTCATATTTTTATCGTGTTCTTTAAATGTTTTTTTATCGAATAAAATATTTATATATTCCTGACTTCCAATTCTAAAATGGTGACCGCAATTAAAACAAACCCAAGCATTCATTTCCAATTGACGTGCATAAATTATTTCATTACATTTATCGCATTTCATCCATTGTCCGTCTTGAACTTCCAATTTTTTACTTTTTGGTGAAATGTTCTGTTTTACTCTTTTAAACCATCCCATAAATTCTATTCCTTAATTACTTTTGCAATAATTACAATAACTTTATTCGGATTCTTCGGATCATTTGTTGTAAGTGTAATTGTTCTGGCAATTTCACCTTCCATATTTTTCGAATCGAATTTTATTTTTAATTTGTCACTTTCATGTGGTTTCAAACTTTTACTATTTAACAAAGCAGCAGTACAACCACATGACGTACGAATATTTTTTATTTTTAATGTTCCGGTGCCAATATTACTAACTGTTATAATAACTTCTTTTTTATCGCCTTCTTTAACCGTACCAAAATTATAATTGTACTTTGATAATTTTAATATCGGAATATCACCGGAAATTAAACCGTCTTCTTTAGGAATAACATTTACGGTAAAAGAAAGTCTGTATTCCGGATGTTCCGGATCATCGGTAAAAATGTAAACGTGCTTTCTTTGTCTGCCTCTTCTTCTGTTGGAATTAAAAGTTACATCAATTGAAGTTGAATCGAACGGAGGAAGTATTTTTTTTACAGGTTCGGCAGCCGTGCAACCGCAAGAAGCTTTTACTTTTTGAATTGTAAGATCAGCTCCGCCTTTATTATAAATTATAAACTTATGTTTAACAATTGCACCTTCGTTAATATCCCCGAAATCATATTTGGGATGGGGAGCAACAATTTTAGGTCCGTTAAATTGTGCAAATATTATTGTTGTAAACAAAAGAAAGAATAATAATAACTTTTTCATTTTTTTTGTTTTACCTTAAATTTTTTGAGATAATTAGGTTCCAAATAATCGTAATCAAAAGTTAATAAATCTTCTCCATAAAAATAAGTCCATTTTGCAATTGAAGATGCTGAAGGTGATGTTATGTTTTTTATATTTTGGACAAACTTTAAATTACCGAAAACATAATTACTTCCGTCTATATATTCGTCTATTTCTTTTTTAACTATAAGCTTAGCCGAAGTTAATATTTTGAATAAATTATTTTCAACTTTATATTTTGCAAAATATGCTTCTTCAATATTGGCATTGTTGGCAATACTAAAAACGGAATCTTCAATTAAATATTCCGTAATTTGTAAAGCAAGTGCATCCA
>JALSNL010000351.1 GCA_026987055.1 Melioribacteraceae bacterium
ATTTGGAAAGAATACTTTTACCTTACGACTGGGAAGAAGGAAGTTATCCGTTAAGAAAAGATTTTGAAACTCCGGAATTTTATAACGGAATGAGAATACCTTATTAGATGTTGCAAATGCTTCGGCATTGTAGTTAGAAATAAAATTTCAAAAAAATGATTTACGGATTAAAAACTAAATTAAGATAGATCAAAATTTACAAAGATATGAGTCTTAAGTCTTGATACTCACATCTTGATACTAAAAAAAATATGGCACTAAAAACCGAAGAAATGGTATTGAATATGGGACCTCAACATCCGTCAACACACGGAGTTTTGAGGTTGGAACTAAAACTTGAAGGAGAATTAGTTCGCGATGTAAAACCGCATATCGGATATCTGCATAGATGTTTTGAAAAACATTGTGAAGCAATGTCCTACCCGCAAATTGTACCATACACAGATAGAATGGATTATCTTGCATCAATGTCCAATAACTTTGGCTATGCTGTTGCCGTAGAAAGATTATTAGGTTTAGAAGTTCCCGAACGTGTTGAATACATTAGAGTTATAATGGCAGAGCTTCAAAGAATTGCATCTCACTTGGTAGCTTTGGGTACTTACGGAGTTGATATTGGAGCATTTACTCCATTCTTATACTGCTTTAGAGATAGAGAGAAAATTCTTACTATTTTCGAAGAAACCAGCGGTGCCAGATTACTATATAACTATATTTGGGTTGGCGGATTAGCTCAAGATATTCACCCCGATTTTGTTAGAAAAACAAAAGAATTTGTAAAATATTTCCGTCCTCAAATAGAAGACTTGAACAATCTTTTGTCTTACAATAAAATTTTTATAGAAAGAACTGCAAATATCGGAATTTTACCTCAAGAAACGGCAATAAATTACGGAATAACCGGTCCGGTACTAAGGGCAAGCGGTGTTAAATGGGATTTAAGAAAAAACGATCCATATTCAATTTATAATAAATTCGATTTTAATATTCCTGTTGGCGAAGGAAAAATGGGAACCGTTGGAGATAGTTGGGATAGATATTATGTTAGAATTTTGGAACTTGAAGAAAGCTTAAAAATTATTGAACAAGCAATAGACCAAATTCCCGAAGGAGATGTTAAAGCGGCAATACCAAGAAGAATAAAACCGCCCAAAGGAACAATTTATTCCCGTGTAGAAAATCCGAAAGGTGAACTTGGTTATTTTATAGTAAGCGATGGAACTGCAAATCCGTTTAGAGTAAAAGTTAGGGCTCCATCATTTGTAAATATGGAAGTTTTCGGTGAACTTTGTAAAGGTCACCTTGTTGCAGATGTTATTACAATTTTAGGTAGTCTTGATATTGTACTTGGAGAAATAGATAGATAATGTATGAATTTTTAGAAAATATCGTAGGCAATCAAATAATTGCATATTTTATAGCGGCTGCGTTGCCTTTGTTTTTATTCATTTTGCCTTATGCTCTTATTGCGGTTTTGGCCGAAAGAAAAGTTTCCGCACATATGCAGGATAGACTTGGACCAATGAGAGTTGGCTTTCACGGCATATTACAAACAATTGCAGATATTCTAAAGTTAATACAAAAAGAAGATATTATACCTTCTGCAGCCGATAAAAAATTATTTGTAACTGCTCCGTATATAATTTTTATGAGTAGTTTTGCTGTTTTTGCAGCTATTCCCTTTTCCAATTTTTTCATTGGTAGTTCAATTGATGTCGGTTTATTCTATATAATAGCAATATCAGGTTTTGTTGTTGCCGGTATTTTAATGGGAAGTTGGGCTTCTAATAATAAATATTCCTTACTTGGCGGAATGAGATCCGTTGCACAAATAATTAGTTACGAAATTCCTACTGCCATAGTTGTTTTAACCATGGTAATGTTAACAGGTTCGTTAAATTTAGAAACAATAACAAATCAGCAAACCGCTTTTTTCTGGAATTGGAATATCTTTGGCGGTGCAGCAACCGGTATAACTAAAATTGTTTTAATACCGTTAATGTTAGCAGCATTCATAATTATATTTATTAGTATGCTGGCAGAAGTAAACAGAACCCCTTTTGATATAGCTGAAGCAGAATCGGAATTGGTTTCGGGATTTCATACCGAATATACAGGAATGAGATTTGCCATGTTTTTCTTAGCAGAATATGCAAATATGCTTGCTGTTTCGTTAATTATATCGGCATTGTTTCTCGGTGGTTATAATTCGCCGTTCGGTTATTTAGGAAATTCTCTCGGTGTTGCTTGGTTAATTCCTATTGAACAAATGTTTTGGTTTACTTTTAAAGGCATTATTTTGGTAATTCTTCAAATGGTTTTAAGATGGACTTTACCAAGATTAAGAGTTGACCAATTAATGACTGTTTGTTGGAAATATTTAATTCCCTATTCAATAGCTATTTTATTAATTGTAGGATTTATTACAGTATTATAATATGAGACAATACTTAAAAAATACATGGGATGGTTTATGGACTGTACTTGTAGGTATGAAAATTACACTCAAGCATATTTTTGTACCTTCCGTAACAATTCAATACCCTGATGTAAAACCGGTTTTGCCGGAAAGAGCTAGAAATAGACTATATGTTAATATGGCTGATTGTATCGGATGCTTGCAATGTGCTACTGCTTGTCCGGTTAATTGTATAGAAATTGAAACAGTAAAAGCAATTCCCGCTGACGGACCAAGAATTACATCTAACGGGAAAAAGAAAGCTCTTTGGGTAACAAAATTTGATATTGATATTGCAAAATGTTGTTTTTGTTCTTTATGTACTTATCCGTGTCCTACAGAATGTATTAAAATGACCGATGTTTATGAGTTTTCGGAATTTAACAGAGAAGACCTAGTCTATAATTTTGCTTCGCTTAATGAAAAAGAAATAGAAGAGAAACAAAATAATTATAATAAGTTTATGGAAGAAAAAGCTGCGGCAAAAGAAGCAGCAGCAAAAGCTAAAGCAGAAGCTGCGGCAAAAAAAGCCGAAGAAGAAAAAGCTAATAATAAATCAAACGATAAACCGGAAGATAAAACCGAGTAAAGTTTAATTATGGGTATTTACGATATTATATTTTATTTATTTGCTGCAATTACAATAGTTTCAGCTGCCATTGTTGTTAATACAAAAAATATTATTCATTCTGCTTTCAGTTTGCTTTTAACATTTTTTGGCGTTTCAGGTTTGTACGCATTGCTTGGAGCTGATTTTTTAGCTATTGTGCAAATAATGGTTTATGTTGGCGGTATATTGATTTTGTTGCTATTTGGTGTAATGTTAACTAATAAGATTACTAATGTTGATATTAAAACCGGAGTACTTAATGTTATTCCGGCTATCTTAGGTTTAGGAATTTTCGGGGCGGTTTTAATTTTTATAGTTACATCTACCAATTGGCATGTTGAAAAATTAGTTATTCCAAAAACAACTACAAGTATGCTAGGGAACTTATTATTAACAGATTATGTTTTGGTTTTTGAATTATTAGCAATTTTATTGTTAATTGCCTTAATTGGTGCCGCTTCTATTGCAAGAAGAGATAAAGAATAAATCCATAAATATATATTAGGAATAAAACCTTGGAAGTTGGATTAAATCATTTTTTAATAGTTAGTACAATTTTATTTTCATTTGGTCTTTACGGCATTGTAACCCGTAAAAATGCTATTATGGTTTTAATGGGTGTGGAACTAATACTTAATGCTGCAAATATTAATTTTGTTGCATTTTCTTCTTTTGGTAATTTTGGTATTAACGGACAATTATATGCTCTTTTTGTAATTATTTTAGCTGCTGCCGAAGCAGCAATAGCTCTTGCAATTGTTCTTAATATATATAAAACGTTTTCTAAAGTTAATATTGACGAAATTAATAATCTTAAAGATTAAAACTTATGCTTGATACGAATATTATAAATATCTCACTAGTAATCTTACTATTACCGTTATTCGGTTTTATTACGGTCGTATTTTTCGGTAAAAGATTTTCCAAATTATATTTACTTGAAGTTGCAATTATTGTTGCTGCATTTATTCTATCTCTTTACGTAGGCTACACAAAGCTAACTACTTACTTACATCAAGATTTAAATTTTTCTTTTACTTGGATAGATTTTGGTAATGTTTTCGGCAAAGGAAGTATGCATATAGATTTGGGTATTAAATTAGATAACATTACGGTAATAATGCTTTTTGTTGTAACACTGATTAGTATGCTGGTTCATATTTTTTCCATGGCTTATATGGAAGGCGATAAAAGATTTTCGAGATATTATTCTTATCTGGGCATATTTACCTTTTCGATGTTAGGCATTGTCTTAACAGATAATTTACTAATGATGTACATCTTTTGGGAATTGGTAGGTTTATCTTCCTATTTGCTAATCGGGTTTTGGTACGAAAAAAAATCTGCTTCCGATGCCGGCAAGAAAGCATTCTTAACCAATAGGGTTGGTGATATTGGAATGTTTATAGGTATTCTTATTTTATTTACAAATTACAAATCATTCTCATTCGATTATATTTTTAATCAAATTTCAAACGGTGTTCTTCCTTTTGGCAGCGAAGCTTGGTTAACTGCCGCCGGAATACTTGTTTTTATGGGAGCTGTTGGTAAATCAGCTCAGTTCCCTCTTCATATTTGGCTGCCTGATGCAATGGAAGGTCCAACTCCGGTTAGTGCTTTAATCCATGCCGCAACAATGGTTGCCGCCGGTGTTTATTTGGGATTAAGAATTTTTGTTATGCTAACTGCAGATGCCATGCTTGTTATTGCCGTAATAGGAGCTTTTACTTCTTTCTTTGCCGCATCTATTGCTTTAACACAAAATGATATTAAAAAAGTTTTAGCGTATTCAACTGTTAGTCAACTTGGTTATATGGTTCTGTCAATTGGTGTTGGTGCTTATACTTTTGCATTTTTTCATCTTGTTACTCATGCTTTTTTTAAAGCTTGTTTATTCCTTGGTTCAGGTTCGGTTATTCATAGTATGCACCACGAACAAGATATGCGTCAAATGGGCGGATTGAAAAAGAAAATGCCTATTACTTATGCCTCTTTTGTAATTTCATCATTGGCTATTTCCGGTATTCCTTTAACTTCGGGCTTTTTAAGCAAAGACGGTATTTTAGCAGGCTCTTTAGCATTCGGTCATTTAACGGGACATTGGTTAATTCCTGCTCTTGGGTTCTTAGTAGCATTAATGACAGCATTTTATATGTTTAGGCTTGTATTAATGACTTTCCATGGAGAACCAAGGAACAAAGAAAAATATGACCATGCAAAAGAATCACCATTTGTAATGGTAATGCCATTAATAGTTTTAAGTTTACTTTCACTTTTCTTTTGGTACACACCTAATCCGGTTTCGCCGGAAGCAGGTTGGTTTGCCGGTTCGTGGGTTAAAACACCGCATACGGTTGTTCCGGAAACTTCACGCTTCAATTTTATGAAGTCGGATATTATGACTGAACAAGACCAAACAAGCGAGCATAACGAAAGCGGTAGTATAGTTGAACCGGAAGAAGAAGTTGTACATTCCGAAATGTATATGCATGCTATGCATTGGGCGCATTATCCTGCTATGATTTTATCGCTGGTTTTAGCAACACTGGGTATTTTATTAGCTTTTGTTATGTACCAATGGAAGAAAATTTCGCCCGATAAAGTTACTAATACATTTAATAAACTTAGGCTCTATAATGGTTCTTTAAACAAATGGTATGTAGATGAAATTTACAATTCAACATTTATAGGCGGAACAATGGTTTTATCCCGTTTTCTATCTTGGTTCGATAAATATATTGTTGATGGAATTGTAAACGGAACCGCAGCATTCACCAGAGTATTTTCCACAATAAGTGGTTATTTTGATACATACATTGTTGACGGACTTGTAAATGGAACTGCTTTTTTCAGTGGTTCTATTGGATTAGCTTTAAGAAAATTACAAACAGGAAAGGTTCAAACGTATATTGTTTTAGTTCTTTTTTCAGTAATAATCTTATTTTACTTGATAGGACCTTTTTAATTCAATTTTGATTTTAACTTAAATTAGGTAATTATAATAATGAACGGTTTCCCTATTTTATCTTGGATAACATTTTTACCCATTATTGGTATGATAGCTGTTTTAATTATGCCGAATAAAATGGAAAAAGGCATAAAGCTTATAACATTAGTAATAACTGGTCTCCAAGTTATTTTGGCTATAATTCTCCTCAGCAATTTTAACTATAGTGCCGGAGGAATTTATGAAGCCAGTTCATTCCAGTTTATAGAAAAATTCAGATGGATTGAAATTTCAGGACTTTCTTGGTTAGGCACATTTAAAGTTGATTACTTTTTAGGCGTTGATGGAATAAGCATGCCAATGCTGCTTTTAACAGCTCTTGTTTCTTTTATTGCTACAATTTCCTCTTGGAAAATAAATAAATCTGTTAAAGGATTTTTTGCTTTATTTCTTTTATTAGATACCGGAATGATGGGTGTTTTTGTGGCTTTGGATTTCCTCCTATTTTACATCTTCTGGGAATTGATGTTACTTCCAATGTACTTCCTAATAGGCATTTGGGGTGGACCTCGAAAAGAATATGCAGCTATTAAGTTCTTCATTTATACCTTATTCGGTAGTGTGTTTATGTTATTGGTAATGATAGGACTTTATTTTAGCACTACGGAAGTGATTGCCGATGGTTCAAGAGTATTTACTTTTAATCTTTTGGCAATGATGGATCCTACTAATTATACAACCAATGGAATTTTATCTCCGCTTAATCCTAATAATTACAGATTTATTGCATACATTGCATTATTTGCCGGATTTGCAATAAAAATACCTATGTTCCCTTTCCATACTTGGTTGCCTGATGCACACGTTGAAGCACCTACACCAATAAGTGTTATTCTGGCTGGTGTTTTAATTAAGATGGGAACTTATGGAATACTTAGAATTAGTTATCCTATATTTCCGCAAATTACATTAGACCTTGCTTATTATATAGGACTTTTCGGAGTTATAAATATTATTTACGGTGGTCTTGTTGCACTTGCCCAAAAAGATTTTAAGAAAATGATTGCCTATTCGTCTGTTTCTCACATGGGCTATGTTTTGTTAGGTATGGCTTCAATGTCAACTATAGGAATAAACGGAGCTATCTTCCAAATGTTTAACCACGGTACAATTACCGCAATGTTATTCTTGATTGTTGGTGTTGTTTACGATAGAGCACATACAAGAGAAATAAATGCTTTTGGCGGATTAGCAAATAAAATGCCTATGTACACCGGATTTGTTACAATAGCATTTTTTGCAGCAATCGGATTGCCTAGTTTAAGCGGATTTGTTTCCGAAGCTTTGGTGTTTGTCGGAGCATTCAGTTCTGAAACAACAAGAATTTTAACAATGTTCGGAACTCTTGGAATACTGATTGGTGCTGCATATATGCTTTGGACACTTCAAAGAATTTTCTTTGGTGAATTTAATAAAAAGTGGGATGATGTTTTAACCGATATTGATTTCAGAGAATATGCTATGTTAGTTCCACTTGCAATTATTGTTATTTTCTTAGGTATATATCCATCCGCTATGCTGGATATTTTAAATACATCGGTAAATACTTTAGTAGGATTTTTACATAGTAGTGCTGCAACAATAACCAAAATGAGTATGTAGTTTATTTTTAATGATAAAATATTCCAAAACAATCTTTTTGAAGATTGTTAAATTATAAGTTTAATACAAGATTAAGATATGCTTGAAAATTTAATTACAGATGCTAACCTAATAGTACCGGAAATTATTGTAGCCGTTACTTTATTACTAGTTGTTTTATTCGATTTGATTTTTCATAAGGATAAATCAATTATTCCGTATATCGGTATTGTAGGATTATTTGCAGCATTGTACTATGCAATTCAAGGATTGCCGCAAAACTCCTATGCATTTACTACTGCAGCAACTTCCCACCAATATGGTTTGTTAGCTATTGATTCTTTTGGTTCGTATTTTAAGATACTTATTCTGATAACATCAATTTTAATAATTTTCTTTTCAAAAGCATCTTCTGAAATACAAAGAATAAAAGATAGAAGCGGCGAATACTATGCTCTAATTATGGGAATGGTATTAGGTATGCTGTTTATGGTTTCAGCTTCAGATTTAATTATAATTTATTTGTCTGTTGAACTACTATCCTTATCTTCTTATGTATTAGCCGGATTTACTAAGTTGAGAGATAGAAATAGTGAAGCATCGCTAAAATATTTAATTTATGGGGCGGTATCTTCCGGACTAATGTTATTTGGTATCTCTTTATTGTATGGAATGACCGGAAATACAAATTTAATTGCAATCAATACTGTTCTAAGAAATAGCAGCATTAATATTTTAACTTATTCATTTTCGCTAATTTTAATTTTTGTCGGAATTGGCTTTAAAATATCCGCCGTTCCTTTTCACTTTTGGACGCCTGATGTTTACGAAGGTTCACCTATTTCAATTACTGCTTTTCTTTCTGTAGCAAGTAAGGCTGCCGGTTTTGCATTACTTATTCGTTTTATTAAAACAGCGTTTATCTTGAATGAAACCGATAGTGGTAGTTGGTCAATGATTGAATTTTTTGATTGGCAAACATTCATAATTATTATTTCAATTTTAACTATGACCTTGGGTAATTTTGTAGCTCTTTGGCAAAATAATCTAAAGCGAATGCTGGCTTATTCAAGCATTGCTCATGCCGGTTATATGTTGCTGGGTGTTGCAGTTCTTTCGAATCAAGGTATATTAGCTGTGATGATACATTTTCTTGTTTACATGCTAATGAATATAGGAGCGTTTTATATTGTAATGTTAATTGCAAATAAAACCGGTTCCGAAGATATTGATGATTATAATCGTCTCGGTTATGCCTCACCATTTTTAGGAGTTTCTTTATCAATCTTCCTAATCTCTTTAACAGGATTACCACCGTTAGCCGGTTTTATATCTAAATTATATATATTTCTTGCTGTTATAGATGCTAAACTAATTACGGTTGCTGTTATTGCGGTAATAAATAGCGTTGTTTCCTTGTACTATTATATAAGAGTTTTAAAACATATGTTCCTTAAAAAAGCTGATCAGGAACCGAAAGGACTTAAGCTTGCGCCTGCCGAAATTGTTTTTGTTTTAATTCTTTTAATACCAACTATAATTTTCGGTTTATATTTTACACCAATGATAGAATTTGCAAGGAATAGTCTTTCAATATTGGGATATTAGGATAGGATATTTTTCATTTTTATTTTTTATTACTTTTAAATTTTTAGAATAGCTCTTAATAAAACGCAATTTTTTTTGTTGTTGATTTTCACTTCTTTTATTGTATTCATAAATAAACTTTTCTATTTGTTTTATTGCATTATTTTTTTGATTAAATACTTTCAATTCATTTTTAATTTCATTTGCCTTTCTTTTATATTTTTCTTCATTTAGAACTTGATGAAATTTATTAATAAATTCATTTTTATTTAGAACTTTACTTTTAGAATATTTCTTTTTAATGGGCAACACAAACTCTCCTACCCCAAGTTTTGCTATTCGTCTTGCGTTACTTTCCCTTTCGGAAAATGTTGGAATTATTAGAGAAGGAGTTCCCGTTAGCAAGGCAGTTTGACAAGAACCATATCCGCCGTGATGAATAACAATATCCGCTCTTTCTGCCATTAAAATTCCATCAACAAATTCTGAA
>JALSNL010000352.1 GCA_026987055.1 Melioribacteraceae bacterium
TGCTTTAAGTTTTGTTCCGGGTTACTTAAAATGGGCTTTAAGTATTACGGGTTTATCTTCATCTCAAAAAGATGGTTTTAATCATTTGGAAAAAGCCTATAATAAAGCAACCGGAAACCGAAATGAAATTGAGTTTCATACGGCAAAACTTTTTGATGAGTATTTGGCAGATTATCAAAAGTCAAAAAAAATTATGAAAGGTCTCGTCGAAAAATATCCGAAGAATGCTTTATTTCATTATCAATATGCATTAGAATTTTTAAAGAATAAGGAACTGGTAAAAGCAAGAACCGAATTGGATAAAGTTTTGGAAATAAATCATCCAAAATTTGCTCAAACAAATTCATTTGCAAATCTACTTAAAGCAGACACTTACTTCTACCAAAATAATTTTAATAAAGCTTTAGAATATTATTTGAATTTTTTAAAAACAACAAAAACTATAGATTATACCGGCATTGCTTCTTATAGAACGGCTATCTGTTATTATTTCAGTGGATTAGACAATAATGTTGAATTATTTAAAAGATATTTAATATTAGCCGCAAATGGAAATCAAGATATAGAAGAAGATGCTTTTGCCGGTGAAAAGAGTCATATTTTGTTAAAGTTTGGGCTAACTCATCCACATGCTGAAGTTATAAAAATAGAAAATATGTATCATGCCGGAAGATATGAAGATTTGATAAAAGCCGTTAAAACAAATGAAGCGTCCTTAAAAGATATTGACTTGAAAGCATTGTCATCTCTTTATTTAGCTGGAGCATATATAGAATTGAATAAGCTTTCCGAAGCAAAAATGATTCTTGATAGTTTATTGAATCTCAAAATTAAAAAGGACTTGTGGATAAAACCGATGGCACTTTTTTACAAAGCAAAAATAAAGTTTAAAATGAAAGACTATCAAAGAATTGAACCGCCATTAAAAGTTGCAGAAGAAGCTAATGAATATACAAAGCAGAATTTAATTCAATCATATATTAATGGTTTGCGAAGAAAAATTAAAGATTTGGGTTATTAGCATCCAAAAATTAAACCTGTTTTCTCCAAGTAAATTTATATGTGTGATGATGGAATGAAAAAATCAATCCTTTATATTTTGAATAATTAAAAATGATTGAAGGAGTATGATTGATTGTTAAAAGTAAAATAAATAAATTTAAATTTTGTTAAATATATGATAAATATAGCTGTTTTTGTTTCCGGTAGAGGTTCAAACCTTAAGGCAATATTTGAACAAATAAAGTTAGGTAATTTACCGGCAAATATTTCAGCAGTTGTAAGCAATAAAAAAGGATGCGGTGCAATTCATTTTGCTGTTGACAAAAATATTCCGACCTTTATAATTGTTAATAGTAAAGATGAAAAATTTGCCTCATATAGAAAGCTGGAGAATTTTTTATCCGGATTGAAAATAGATCTTATTGTATTGGCCGGATTTCTAAATAAAATTCCTAAAGAATTTATTGAATTGTATAGAAATAGAATAATTAACATACATCCGGCGTTATTGCCAAAATACGGTGGCAAAGGAATGTATGGAAGTAACGTACACAAAGCGGTTTTTGAAAACAAAGAAAACATAAGTGGTGCTACAGTTCATTTTGTTGATGAGATTTACGATAACGGTAAAATAATAAAACAAGAAAATGTTGATATCTCTAATGTAAAATCGCCCGAAGAAATTGCAGAAAAAGTTTTAAAAATAGAACATAAAATATTACCGGAAGTTATCAAAGAATTTGCAACCGGAATCATTAAATTTAATAATTAGAATTATAAAAATATGGAAAAGAAAGCACTGCTTAGTGTTTCAAATAAAGAAGGCATTATTCCTTTTGCAAAAGAACTGTCTGAAAACGGATACCAAATTCTTGCAACAGGTAATACCGCTAAAATAATCAGAGAAAATAATATCCCTTGTACTGATATTTCCGATTATACAAACTTTCCGGAAGTTTTTAGCGGAAGAGTTAAAACCTTACATCCTAAAGTATTGGGCGGTATTTTACAAAGAAGAGATAACGAAAATGATATTAAGCAAGCCGAAGAAAATGACATTCCGACAATAGATATTGTTTGTATTAATTTGTATCCGTTTGCCGAGGTTGTAAATAAAAAAGATGTTGATGAACAAACTAAAATAGAAAACATTGATATTGGCGGACCAAGTTTAATAAGAGCCGCCGCAAAAAATTATAAATTTGTTTCCGTTCTTACAAGTCATGAACAATATAAAGATTTTTTATACAAATTAACCAATCACAAAATTGATTTGGAAACAAGAAAGCAGCTTGCTGCCGAAGCTTTTGCACATACTGCGAATTATGATAAGCTTATTGCAGATTATTTTGAAAAAGAATTACTTAACGAAAATAGAACTTTGAGAATAAATTTACTAAAAGTTAAAGAATTAAGATATGGAGAGAATCCTCATCAAAAAGCTTATTTATACGGAAATTTTTTCGATTATTTTGAAGTAGTGCATGGTAAAGAACTTTCTTATAACAATATTATTGATTTGGAAGCATCTGTAAATTTGGTAAGCGAACTTGATGAAAATTCTTGTGTAATAGTTAAGCATACAAATCCTTGTGGTGCTGCAACCGCTGCCAATATTTATGATGCTTATATAAATGCACTTTCTTGTGATCCGGTTTCTGCTTTTGGCGGAATTGTTTCTTTTAATAAAAATGTTGATAAAAAAGTAGCTGAAAAACTAAATGAAATATTTACCGAAGTTATTGCCGCTCCTTCTTTTGATGAAGATGCTTTAACTATTTTGCGTAAAAAGAAAAATAGAAGATTAGTTAAAATTTTGAAAAACGAAAATAATACTAAATTAAATATAAAAACAATAACCGGTGGAATGATATCGCAAACAAAGGATGACTCCGTTTTTCCGGATAACAATTATAAAGTTGTAACGTCTAAAAAGGTAACTGCCGGCGAATTAAAAAACTTAAAATTTGCGTGGAAAGTTTGCAAACATACAAAATCCAATGCAATTGTTTTTGCTAAAGATATGAAAGCAATTGGTGTTGGCGGCGGACAAATGTCCAGAGTGGATTCGTCAAGAATAGCTGTGCAAAAAGCAAAGCAGCATAATCATAATTTGCAAGGTGCAGTTGCAGCATCCGATGCTTTCTTTCCGTTTGCCGATGGTGTTGAGGAAATTGCGGAAAACGGTATTACGGCAATTGTTCAGCCCGGTGGTTCTATAAGAGACCAAGAAGTTATAGAAGCAGCAAACCAAAATGGTATATCTATGATATTTACCGGTATTAGGAATTTTAAACATTAAGAGGAATTATGGGATTATTTGATATTTTTTCTACAGACGTTGCCATGGATTTGGGAACTGCAAATACTTTGATTTATGTTAAAGGAAAAGGTGTTGTGCTTAATGAACCTTCCATTGTTGCTTTTGATAGAGTATCAAAAAAAATAATTGCTTTAGGAAATAAAGCAAAAGAAATGCAAGGCAGGGAACACAAAGGAATTAGAGTTTCCAGACCAATGCGTGACGGTGTTATTGCCGATTTTGAAATTGCCGAAGGTATGATTAGAGCTTTTATTAAAAAGGCAAGCAAAGGAGCTTTTTCTGCTAGAAGGGTTGTCGTTGCTGTTCCAAGTGGTGTTACGGAAGTTGAAAAACGTGCCGTACGTGATAGTGCTGAACATGCCGGAGCTAAGGAAGTACATTTAATTGCAGAACCAATGGCTGCCGCTATCGGTGTTGGAATAGATGTTAGTGCCGCTGTTGGTAATATGATTTTAGATATTGGTGGCGGAACTACGGAAATAGCGGTAATTGCTTTGGATGGTATTGTTAATGAGGAATCATTACGCATTGCCGGTGATGAAATGAACAATGCAATAATACAATTTTTTAAGAAAAATTATAATTTACTTATTGGAGAAAGAACCGGAGAATCAATAAAATGTCAAGTCGGTTCGGCAGTTCCTCTTAAAGAAGAAATTACAATTCAAGTTAAAGGAAGAGACCTTGTCGGTGGTATTCCAAAAACAGTAGAAGTTAGTTCCGTTGAAATTAGAGAAGCACTTAATGAAAATATAACTCAAATTGTTGAGGGAGTTAAGCAAACATTAGAAAGAACACCTCCTGAACTTTCTGCCGATATTCTTGACAGAGGTTTAATTATTACCGGTGGAGGTGCATTGCTTAAAGGTCTTGATGAAAGAATTAGAATGGAAACAAATCTTCCTGTGCATGTAGCAGAAAATCCGTTGCTAGCTGTTGCTATTGGTGCCGGCAAAGCAATTGAAAATATGAACAAATTTTCAAAAGTTTTTATTCGTAAAAGAAGTTACTAATGCCCAAATTTTTATTTCAATTTGTAAGTAAGTTTAAGGAATATATTATTCTTACTTTTCTACTTGTTGTTAGTCTTATTTTAATGTCCTTAAATGAAAATACCAGTGTTAAAAACTTTAAAATATTTGCATTAGGTAGTTTTGCAAGTGTTAATGCTATTGTTACGGGAATTACAAATTATTTTGAAGATACACCCTATTTGGAAAAACTTGAAAAGCAGAATGCAAAGTTAATGTTGCAAGTTAACTCCTTAAGGGAATATGCACTTGAGAATAATGAATTAAAAAAAATATTATCATTTAAGTCCTCTAACAAATTTGATGTTATTCATGCAAAAATTGTTTCAAGATTAGTATCAAAAATTTCCGGCTACTTTATTATTTCCAAAGGGGAAAAAGATAGTATTGCAGTTGGAATGCCGGTTGTATCCGATAACGGTTTAGTCGGTATTGTTTACAATACAACAAATAATTATTCCTCAGTCCGAACTTTTGAAAATAGCATGTTCCATGTTGCCGTAAAAGATCAGCGTAGCAATGTAAATGGAATTCTTAATTGGAACGGACAATATCTTATTATAAAAAATGTTCCGACAACTTATGATGTTGAGGTAGGTGATAGAATAGTGGTTTCCGAATTAAGCTCAATAATTCCACCGTCAATTCCGGTGGGAATAGTGGCTGATAGGGAAACTACGGTTTCCGGACTTTTAAGTAATATTATTATTAAACCTTTTGCCGAATTGAACTCATTAAAAAATGTAATTGTTTTAAAAACAGTAATAAGTTCAGAGTTGGATTCGTTGGAAATAAATTTAGGAGAAAGTATAAAATAAAATTACAACAATTTATATTACCCATTATTATATTTTTTGTAATTGTTACAATTCAACTTACAATAATACCTTTTATTTCTGTTGGAACTATTGCTCCAAATCTGCTAATAATTCTATTGGTATATTTCACATTGTTGAATGGTCAAATTTATGGAACAATATTAGGGTCAATTTTCGGACTTTTATTTGATATTGTAACAGGCGGATTTTTAGGCAGTGCTATGTTTTCTTTTACTTTAAGCGGATTTATTGCAGGTTATTTTTATAGCGAAACAAGGCAAGAGCTTTATACCACCACATATTTTTTTTTACTGATAGTTTTTCTTTCCGCTTTCTCTAATTCTTTTTTAACGCTTTTATTAAGTACTGCCGAAGTAAAACTTTCGGTAGCAAACTTGATTTTGGGACAGGGTATTTTACCGGCAATTTATACATCGGTAATTAGTTTACCTATTCTACTTTACAATCAAAGGAGAAGACGAATATGAGTGATCAAGTATTCGGTTCTTCTCTTAGAAAAAAAATATTCTTAGCAATTATTACTGTAATTTTCGTCAGTTTTGTATTTGAGTTATCTAAAATGCAAATATTGGAGTACAAAGATTATGAAGTTAAATCATCCAATAATTCAATAAAAAAAATACCAATCAAAGCACCGCGCGGAATTTTTTTTGATAGAAATTTTAGTGTGCTTGTAAGCAATAAACCATCATACACTTTAACAATTACACCTGCAATTTATGATAATAACAAAGATGAAATAATAGAAAAAATTTTAGGCGAAAAAAAAGATTTTGTTAAAAATATTCTTTATAAAAAAAGATGGTATTCCAAGTATTTGGCAAGAGTAATAAAGCGGAATGTATCTTTTAAAAATGTTGTATGGTTCGAAGAACATAAAGAAGAATTTCCCGGTGTTAAAATTACTGTGGAGATGCAACGGGATTATTCTTTCGGAATAAACGGTTCGCATATTTTCGGATATTTACGTGAAATCAATGCAAACCAGTTAAAAGACAACAAAGAATATAGTATGGGCGATTATATTGGTGTGCAAGGTGCCGAAAGAGCTTATGAGAAACATTTAAGAGGTCAAAAAGGATATCATTACATACTTGTTGATTCCAAAAGAAAAACTATTGGAAAATATTTGGAAGGTAAAAATGATAAACCACCCGTAAAAGGGGATGATTTACTTTTTACTATTGATTACAATACACAAAAAGTTGCGGAAAAACTTTTTAAAAATCTCAAAGGTTCAGTGGTTGCAATAGAACCGGAAACAGGAGAAATATTAGCTCTTGTTAGTTCTCCTCAATTTAATTTACAAGAGTTTGCTTCATTTACATCTAGAAAATATATAAGAAAACTTAGTGTGGATCCGGAGAAACCATTATTTAACAGAGCCACAAAATCTATTTATCCGCCCGGTTCAACTTACAAAATGTTAGCCGGTTTGTTAGGCTTAAAAGAAAATATTATTACCAAAAATTATGCAGTTGTTTGCAAAGGCGGGTATCAGTATGGTAATAGATTTTTTAAATGTACTCACCATCATGGTTATACAAATTTAAGAAAAGCAATAGAGCAATCTTGTAATACTTATTTCTATAAATTAATTTTGGATATCGGTCTTGAGAAATGGTATGATTTTTCAAAAAAATTTGGATTTGGAAAAAAAACCGGTTATGATTTAGGAAATGAATCTGTAGGTATTGTTCCAAATAAAGAATATTATGATAGAGTTTACGGCAGAAATAAATGGGGAAAGGGTACTTTACTTAGTTTAGGTATTGGTCAGGGTGAACTTAGTGTAACAACATTGCAATTAGCACAATATGCCGCTATGCTGGCAAACTTCGGAAAAACAAAAGTTCCGCATATAGTTAAAGCATTTTTAGTTGGCAACACAAATTTATATACGCCTATTAAATACGCCGAAATAAACAATAATTTACCAGTAGATTATTATTATAAAATTAGAGAAGCAATGTTAAGAGTTGTTGAAAGCCCTGAAGGTACGGCGCATAATATTAAATTACCAAATATAAAAATTGCCGGTAAAACCGGAACTTCTCAAAATCCTCATGGAAAAGATCATGCTGTTTTTATTGCTTTTGCTCCGTACGAAAATCCTAAAATTGCAGTTGCCGTATTAGTGGAAAATGCCGGATTTGGAAGTACACATGCGGCACCTATAGCTCAAAAAATTATTACAACTTATTTGGATCAATTAAAAAATAATGCATCCGGAATATAAAAGAGGTTTTTGTGAAAGGCTCGCATAAATTAAGCGATAAATTTGATTTTACTATTTTTTTCTCAACAATGTTGTTAATTACAATTGGACTACTAGGTATTTTCAGTGCTACAAATAATAATCCCACAGCACAAGGTGCGTTCCAAAAACAATTTATAATGGCTTTGGTGGCATTGGTAATATTTTTTATAACTTATTTTTTACCTGCACGTTTGTATAAATCTTTGGCAACACCAAGTTATATTCTTTCAATAATTATTTTGATTGCAGTATTATTGATGGGACATACTGTTTACGGTGCAAAAAGTTGGATAAATCTCGGACCAATTGGATTTCAACCTTCCGAATTTGCAAAAATAGGTTTTATTTTTATGCTCTCATATCTTCTTACCGGCGAGAGAAGAAATCCGAATAATATTAAGGACTTTTTAGTGCTTATGTTTTATAGTTTTATTCCTATTATTCTAATTTTAATAGAACCCGATATGGGAACAGTGATTGTATATTTATTTATTTTAATTGCAATGTTATTTTGGAGCGGAATAGATTTATTTTATGTTTTTGTTACTCTTTCTCCGGTTGTTGTTTTATTTGCATCGTTCTTTGGAATAGCTGCATTTTTATTGGCAATGATAATTGTTTTTGCATTACTATTATATTTTAAACGGAATATATTTATAAATATTTCTATTGTTATAATGAATATGGCAGGCGCATATTTATTTGATTATGCTTTCCAATTTTTAAAACCCCATCAGCAAAAAAGGATTGAAACATTTATAAATCCCACCTCCGATCCGTTAGGCGCTGGTTATAATATTTTGCAAGCTCAACTGGCTATTGGTTCCGGCGGTATTTGGGGAAAAGGATTTTTAAAGGGAAATCAAACGCAGTTGAGTTTTATTCCCAAACAATGGACTGATTTTATTTTTAGTGTACCCGGTGAAGAATTTGGTTTTATAGGAAGTGTTCTAATTGTGTTGCTCTTTACTATTATTTTTATCAGATTACTAAATATTGCAAGCCAAATAAACGATAAATTTGAAAGTTTGGTTGTGGTTGGAGTTTTAACTTTATTGCTTACACATTTTACAATTAATATTGGTATGAATTTGGGAGTTGCTCCTGTTGTGGGAATACCTTTACCATTTTTAAGTTATGGCGGAAGTTCGTTGATTATCAATATGTTTTTATTAGGTGTTGCACTGAATTTTTATAAAAACAGAAGAGAACATACTTAAAGTATTTAAGTTCGTTCTAAAAAATTATATCTATCGTCTCGTCAAAATGAAGACGGACAAATGTAATCCCGATGTTGTTTATTTTACTAAAACTAATATTATTTTAACTGTATTAAATTTTTTTTAAGGATATTAAGAATGAATGCTCTGGAAAAATTGCAGAATAGAATAAATAAAAATTTACATATTTGTGTTGGTTTGGATACTGATATAAATAAAATTCCAGCTTACCTCAAAAATTTACCCGACCCTATTTTTGAGTTTAATAAGATGATTATAGATTCAACAATTGAACATGCTAATTCTTATAAAATTAATTTTGCCTTTTATGAAAAAGAAGGCTTAAAAGGTTTGGAAATATTAGAGAAAACTATTGAATATATCGATAAAGATATTTTAATTATCGGCGATGCCAAAAGAGGAGATATAGGAAACACATCAAAAAAATATGCTCAATCTGTTTTTGATTATTATAAATGTGATGCTATTACTTTACATCCGTATATGGGATATGAATCAATTGAACCTTTTATTTCCTACAAAGATAAAATAAGTTTTATTTTAGGTTTAACATCCAATCCAAGTGCAGCAGATTTTGAACAGCTAAAACTTGATAGCGGAAAATATTTATATCAAGAGGTAATTGCCAAAACAAACGAATGGAATAAAAATAATAATTGCGGTTTGGTTTTTGGAGCAACTAACTTAAAACAGCTAATTGATAATATCGAATCATTTAACAATATGCCGATTTTATTGCCTGGTGTTGGTGCACAAGGCGGCAGTTTGGAAGAAGTTGTATCGGTATTTAAAAATAATAAAAAAGATAACTTTATAATAAATGTTAGTAGAGGATTGATTTATATTGATTCCTCGGATAAATTTACTGATTACGTTACCAAAAAGATTTTAGACTATAATAAAAAAATATTGGAAATACTAAACTAAGGTGAAATTGCTATAAAAATTGTATTCAAACAGAGTCCCACAGACATTCCTGTCTGTGAAAAAATAATCCAATTTACAT
>JALSNL010000353.1 GCA_026987055.1 Melioribacteraceae bacterium
ATTAAACCAAGTTCCTTCAATCCTTTTGCAATAACTTTTGCAGCTTCAAGATGAACATCTTTAAATTTCATACCCGGTTTCATCAAACCGATAGCAGTTAATTGAGCATCCAAAACAATATTGTAAATATCTTTTTGTTTTTTTGTAAACTTACCGCTTACCGGAATAGCCCTTGTTATATCACTTGCATAACCCAGCATAGTTTCAGCACCGGAATCAAGAACTGCAAGTTGTCCTTTCCGCATAATATTTTCGTGTGAATGGTTATGTAAAATCTCACCTCTAACGGAAAAAATAATCGGGAAAGAAATTCCATTTCCTTTTGAAAGAGCAATTCCTTCCAATACGCCATAAATCTCACGCTCTTTTATTTCGGGTTTAATTAATTGCATAGCAGTTGTGTTCATTTCATAACTTATATCCAAAGCTTTTTCTATTTCTACTATTTCTTCTTTGCTTTTGATTGAACGTTGTTCTACAACGGCTTTAATTAAATTTTTTGAAGCATGAGAATTAATTTTTTTATGATTTATTCCAAGAACTTCTTCCAGTAATATTATATTTGTTTGACGGTACTGCGGTAAAAAGTGAATTTTCTCACCTTTCTTTTTAAGTTTTTTAATTGCTTTTTCCAAACTTGAAAAAGGTTTAACTTTTTTTACACCAACATTTTCCGCTCTGCTTAAAATAGATTCTTCCTTCCCCATCCAAACAATGTCATCAATACTTCTATCATCACCGAAAATTATTTCTTCATCCTTGCTAATATTTATAATTGCCGCAAGAGGAGTTGTGTTAAGTCCCCAATAATACAGAAAAGAGCTATCTTGTCTGAAATGATAAGTATTTCCCGCGTAATTCATTGGTAATTCATCATTGCCTAGGAAAAGCAAAATACCATCTTTAAATTTATTCTTTAATTGTTTTCTTCTTTCTATATATACATTTTTTTCAAACATTGAATCACCTTAATTATATTAAATAATTTTACTATAAAAATACGAAGATAGTTTTTAAATAAATAAATTTTATATAAATAATATATTGCCAACGGATAATTTTTTCTCTTTCTTATAGAACCTAATTTTATTTAAATTTATTTCGATATTACTAATAGTATTTTATAAAAGTTAACAAGGGAACACAAAATGACCAAAACATTAATTATTATACTAGCTGTAGGCTTTTTAGTTAGTTGTTCTTCTTGCACAAAATCTGTAAAAAAAGAAGTTAATGAAAATAACAAAAAGGTAATTTTGAAAAAACCTGTAGAACCGGGTTTATCACCGGGTACAGCTTTAGTAAAAGCAACCTTGCTAGAAGGAAAAACAAGCAAAACATCGAATACAATATTTTTAACTATAAATAAAATTATCGATTACGGTCATTCTACACCCCAGCTTGCAAAAGGAGAAAAAATTTATGTGTTTGCAAATGACAAAAATCTTTTAGATCAACTAATAAAAGATAAATCCGATAAAATTTTATTAAAGCATTCACCACCAAAAGTTGGAGAAGAAACATCCGTTGAATGGACACTAATTATGATTGAAAGATAAAAAAATAATGAGGGCAGCAATGAAATATAAATCACTTGGCACTTTGGTAATTTTTATTCTTACTTTAGTTGCACTAAATACAGTCTTTAATATTCAAAATTCCACAACTTCACTTAGATTAAAGAAAAATACTCAAAAAGAATCTCTCAAAATGGAATTGCAAAACGCAAAAGACAGAGACGAATACATGTTCCAATTAATGAGAGACCCAAAAACAAATTCTATACCGGGAAATATAAGAGCGGAAGAAATTGAATATTCAAAAAAATTACCTGCTCGCACTAACTCTTTATTTAAAGCTTCAAGCAGAGAAGGGTTTGATTGGGAAGAAGTTGGACCCAAAGATGTTGGAGGCAGAACAAGAGCAATTGCAATTGATGTTACAAATTCAGATAGAGTTTTAGCCGGAGGTGTTTCCGGTGGAATTTGGGAAACTACCGACAAAGGAGCCTCGTGGAAATTTTTAAGTTCTTCTACCAGTCTTTTAAGTGTAACTTCAATAGCACAAGATCCCAGACCCGGTCATACAAACACATGGTATTTTTCCACAGGGGAATATTACGGAAATTCCGCTTCAATTAGAGGCAGCTCTTTTAGAGGTAACGGAATATACAAATCTACCGATAACGGAATTACTTGGAATGTTTTACCAAATACTTTAAGTGATATTACAAAATTTGATTCACGCTACGATTATGTTTCCAAAATTATTGTTAACCCTACAACAGGAAGTGTTTTTATTGCCAGTAATGCTTTTGGGATACTAAAATCATCTGATGGAGGTAATACCTTTAATATTTCTATCGGACACTTAAACGATCATTCCTTCAGCGATATTGTTGCAGCTAATGATGGAACACTAATAGCTTCACTTTCACAAAGCGGTTTCAATTCCTCTCATGAAAATCAACCCGGAATTTATTCATCTAATGATGACGGTGCTAATTGGCAAAACATTACACCGGCGGATTTTCCGGCTACACATGAACGAACTGTTTTGGCTATAGCAGAATCCAATACTAATATTGTTTATGTATTAACTAATACCGGACAAACAAATGGAAAAGACGAAATAGTTAAATTATTTAAATTGGATTTATCTTCCGGCAGCTCGCAAGACCTTTCCGCTAATTTACCTACTTTTTCTTCTTATAAAGGAAGTTTAACAGCACAAAGTAATTATGATATGGTTCTTGCCGTTAAACCGGATGATGAAAATTTTGTAGTTCTTGGTACAACAAGTTTATTTAGATCAACGGACGGTTTCAGCACAAAATTAGATGATAGCAAATTAGACTGGATTGGTGGTTACAGTTCCGAAGGAACTTTTCATAACCATCATCCCGACCAACATATTGTTGTTTTCGATCCGACTAATCCAAAGTATGTGTGGAGCGGACACGACGGAGGTATAAGTTATTCATATAATATAAAAACTACAACTTACAGCAAATTTTTCCCTTGGGAATCTAAAA
This sequence comes from Melioribacteraceae bacterium, assembly GCA_026987055.1. Classification (GTDB taxonomy): domain Bacteria; phylum Bacteroidota; class Ignavibacteria; order Ignavibacteriales; family Melioribacteraceae; genus JALSNL01. The sequence goes on from JALSNL010000353.1 coordinate 3,035, forward strand.
ACCATGGGTATAACGTAACTCAATTTTACACGGTTTCAATACCCAAAGCATCCGGGGATAATAGAATTATGGGTGGAACACAAGATAATGGAACCCCTTATTTTAAAGGACTAAATACTTTATCTCAAGATCTTAGTTCCGGCGATGGTAGTTTTTGTTATTTTGGAACTCAAAAAGCTTATGTTTCCAGTCAAAAAGGAAGAGTTATACGTTTAACTTATGCAGGTAATAACGATCCTTATAATCCATTTACCGGAGGTACCGGCTGGAGTGATGTTTACCCTAAAAATGCAAGCGGACAATTATTTGTTAATCCTTTTGTAATTGATCCCAATAATGAAAATATTATGTACTATCCTTCATCGGATACATTGTGGAGGAACAATAATTTAAGTTCAATACCAAATTACAACAACGGAGGAACAACAATTGCTTGGCAAAAATTACCGGATATTCAAATTCCGTCCGGTTATTTTATTTCTACTATTGATGTTTCAATAAATAACCCTCAGCATTTACTTTATTACGGACTTAGCAACAATAGCAGCACACCAAAAATATTTAAGCTGGAAAATGCTAATACTGCCACTGATGGTGAAGTTGAAATTTCTATTCCAAATGCTCCTTCCGGTGCACGTGTTCAGGATATTGCTATCAATCCAAGTAACGGAAACGAAATTCTTGTTGTTATGAGTAACTATAACATTATAGGCTTATATCATTCAACAGACGGAGGGAATAATTATACCGCTGTTGAAGGAAATTTGGAAGGTGATAATAATTTACCGGGTCCTTCTTTAAGAAGTGCCGTTATTCTCCCTTATAAAGGAAACACTTATTACTTTATTGGAACTAGTACAGGGCTATATTCAACTACAATATTAAACGGAGATAACACCGTTTGGGTTCAAGAAGGCTCGGATGTTATTGGTAATGTTATAGTTCAAGATTTAGATGCTAGAATTTCCGATCACACCGTTGCAGTTGGAACACACGGGAGAGGAATATTTTTAGGGAAACCCAACGGTATTGTAGGAGTAAAAGAAGATAAAATTGCAAGCGGTTTTTCTTTATCACAAAATTATCCTAATCCGTTTAATCCAACTACAACAATAAAATATACAATACCATCTGTAAAAAAGTTACACGCAAAATCTCAAACTACAGCTTCCGGGAAAATACAATTAAAAGTTTATGATATATTAGGTAACGAAATTGCAACCTTAGTAAACGAAAACAAATTGCCCGGTGAATATGAAGTTAACTTTAACGCTTCTAACTTGGCCAGTGGAATTTATTATTACAGATTAACTGTAGGTAATTTTACAAAGACAAAAAAAATGATTTTAACAAAGTAATGAAAATAGTTTTCCAGCCGGACTTACTTTTAGTCCGGCTTTTTTTATTTTAAACAAAAAATTCTTCAAAAACCGGTTACTACAATAAAATATATACTATGTTCAAATTAGTTTTTCTGCGAGAATCTGCGTTCGGATTCTTTTATTTTTATTGAACTTCCCGTTGTAAAAATAATTTTTGAAATTCTCTTTTTTTTCTATTTTTCCAAGCACCTTTATGATAAGCATAACCTGCAATTAACGGCATTGCAATTGTTGCTTCGGAATAAACCATTTGTTCAAAAGTAGTTTCAACTTTTCCCCAAGAGCTGGCTTCTTTTAATGTTGAACCGGATAAAGCTCCGTCTCGTTCATCCGCAACCGTAATTTGAATTGCATATTTGTGCATCGGAGCATTTTCTTGAAGAATATCTGCAGCAACAACAATATCTTGCGTAAAGTTTTTAGGCACTCCGCCTCCTACCATAAAAATTCCCGTTTCTTCGGAATTCAATTTAATTTGTGTTAGTTCCAAAAAATCTTTACCCGAATCAAAAGATAAATGCTTCTCGGGATTTTTATGTTGGTGCATAACAATTCCAAATCCCGCTGAACAATCCGAAAATGCAGGAACAAAAATTGGAACGTTATTTTTATAAGCAGAATAAATTACACTATCTTCAACTTTGGGTCCGCCGTTATTATCCAAATATTTTCCAAATTCCCAAAGTAATTCTCTTGATGAATATGGACGTGGTTCCAAGCTATCAAAAATCTTCTCGGTTGTTTCATCACAAACTCTAAGTTCATCTTCATCAATATAAGTATCGTAAATTCTATCAATATTAAGTTCCCGTAATTCGTTATCATCACTAAACGGCGTGCCTATATAATGTTTAAATCCAAGAGCTTCAAAAAAATCTTGATCTACCATAATTGCTCCGGTAGAAACAATTGCATCTACCATATTATTTTCAATTAAATCGAAAACAACTTTTTTTAATCCGGCACTAAACAAACTACCGGCTAAAGTTAGAATAACAGAACAATTATTATCTTCCAACATTCTGTTATAAATATTTGCCGCTCTATTTAAATCTCTTGCGGAAAATGCCATTTGTTCCATTGCATCTACAAATGGAATAATATTGTGCTGTGTTATATCAATATGCTTAATAGTATCTTTTAAAAAATCCTTTTTAGTTTTCATAGTTATATTCCTTATTTCATCTTTTTTAATCTTATAAATTAAAACTATAACCTATAAATATTATAATTACATATAAAATTCCAAATATAAATTCCTTAATACCAAGTGTTTTTACATTTTCAGATAAATTTGTTTTCGCTAATCCGTATTCTGCTCTGGCAATTAACAAACTCATTGCAATTAAACTTAGTTTGGGTATTAAACCTAAAAAAATTAAATATATTCCTATTACCAAAAGTAATAGTTCCGCAAGATAAAAAGGTATTTTTGAAACTTTGTTCCCCTTTAGAAATTGAACCTTTACATTAACATATAAAACCGTTGGGATTGCTCTGCCCAAAAGAATAACTGCAAATGCAATAGTAGAATATATATTCCATCCATTGATTAGTACAACACTTAACGCAATAAAAGTAATTGCCAAAGGAGCAATAAATTCTGCAAAAAGCTTTCTGCCATTTTGCATTATTTCCAAAAGAAAAAAAATAAACATTAAAAGAATTGCGAAATCAAATGGAAGTAAATTTTGAAAAGCTGTATTTGTTAAAACAATATAAAGGCTAATAAGTATAACAAATGAATAAAAAAAGAAGAAAAATAATGCTTTCCATAAAAACTGTGTTCGCTTTTTCTTATTAAGTAAAACTCTTACCGGCTGGTGATTAAGAAAAATAAAAAAAGCTGCAACAACCAACATCAAACCTATTTGGGAATATGCAACTAACAGCGAAAGCAAAAGCGGTTCTATAACAAAGCCCCATGAGCCATGTTCAGGTGGAAAAGCTACTTTCTTTATATTAAATTTTGACAAAGTAATATTCCTTTTTTAGCTAATTTTTATTTTTTTAAAACAACCTTAATATTTTGCAAATCTATCTCAAAAAGGTTTTCAAACATAAAATTAAATTGTAAATTACCATAACATTTTTTTATGAATGGAGAAAATTATAATGAATAATAGATTAAACAAAAATATTTTTATTTCATTAGTTGGAGTGTTATTTCTTTTTCTTACTTCTTCAATTAGTGCTCAGAAAGCTTTTGAAGGCAAAATAAAAATCAAATTATCTTCGGATAACCAAACTATTTTAATGAACTATTATATTAAAGATAAAAATCTTAAAATGGAATTAAGTAACCGGGAAGAAAATGGTAGCTTTATTATGAAAGGTAAAAATTATCTGGTACTACTGCCGGCTCAAAAAATGTATATGGAAATAAGTAGCGAAATGCTTAAAAATTTACCGGGGATGAAACCTACGGGAAATACTAATCGTGATAACAAAATTGATATCAATAAATTCAGAACCGGAAAAACAAAAAAAATACTTGGCTATAATTGCGAACAATGGATTATTAATAATAAAGACGGAAATATGGAAATATGGGTTACCAACGAGCTAGGAAATTTTATAACAATGGATGGTCCTATGGGCAAAGGTTATTCACCGGCTTGGAGCACTTATTTACAAAACAACGGATTTTTCCCAATGAAGGTAATTTCTAACAATGGGAAATCTGTTTTTGAAGTTATTGAGGTTGATAAAAAATCATTAAGTGATGCAATATTTTCTCCACCTTCAAATTATAAGAAAATGACCATTCCAGGTATGTAGTATTAAAATTGGGAATAATGTAATGAACAAATCTACGCTAAATAAATTTTTACTTATACTGCTTGTGCAAATATTTTATACTTGCTCTACTTCTCAAATAAGAGAAATCACAAAGATTAAACAAGATGCAAATCCGGTAAAAGAAGTAAAGATTCAACAAATTAAACTAAAAGGCAAGGTAAGCAACCGCAAATCAGAAATTTCCGGTTTAAGTTGGTACAAAGATAATTTAATTCTATTACCACAATTTCCCAATCGATTTTCGAACAATAAATATGGAGAAATTTATTATATAAAAAAAAATAGGATTATTGATTTTCTTTCCGGGAAAGATACTTCCGCCATTGAGCCAATGTCCTTTTCAATAAATACAAATGAATTTTCTAACTTATTCGGGAAAGGTTCCGGATTTGAAGCAGTTACTTTTCATAACAATACAGCTTATTTTACAATTGAAAGTTTTAGCTTTGGGAAAACCGTTTCATACCTAATTGCCGGCGAGGTTGATTCAATAAAAAAAAGAATCACACTAAAACGAAAATCTTTAACTTTAATACCTAATAAACTTAACATTCGTAACATTGGTGATGAATCGGTATTATATTTTAATAATCAAATTATACCAATATATGAAGCTAATGGAAAAAATGTTAATCCCAACCCAAAAGTAAATTTGTTTGATGAGAATTATAATATCATTAAAACCATTCCTTTCCCTAATATAGAATATAGAATAACCGATGTAACTACTGTTGACAGTAATAATATTTTTTGGGCTATTAACTACTTTTATCCCGGTGAAACCCAAAAACTAAATCCGGCACCAGACGAACTAATAAAAAGATTCGGTATTGGTAAGTCTCAAAAAAAATCTGAATATATTGAACGTTTAGTTAAATTCAGAATTACCAAAAATAAAATAGAATTAGTTAACTCTGCCCCTATCTATATAAAATTACCGGGGGAAGAAGGACGAAATTGGGAAGGCATAGCAAGACTAAATAAAAAAGGCTTTTTAATTGCTACAGATACATATCCCAAAACAATTTTAGCTTTTGTTAAGTATAAAAATAAATGATATAATTTTTCAAGTGATTTATCACAATATAAAGAAAAGCTATAAAGTTTGAATTTTGGCAAAAATTTAATTTTTTCAAATCTTGACATTTCATATCCATTCAGATATATTTGTAAGCTAAATAAAAAATCTCTTTTCACGGAGGAATTAAGTGAAACAAGAAAAAATCACTAGATTTATAAAAACCGAAGATGCCGATAGAAAATGGCATGTAATTGATGCAAAAGACCTTGTATTAGGTAGATTAGCTACTAAAGTTGCTACCATAATCAGAGGAAAGCATAAACCTATTTTTACACCGAATATGGATACCGGAGACTTTGTAATTGTTGTTAATGCAGATAAAGTTAAACTAACCGGAAAAAGAGAAGATAAAAAAACTTATTTTTCTCATTCAATGTATCCGGGCGGAGTTAAAATTAAAACCTTTGCGGAATTAAAAGATAAAAATCCCGATTTTATAATTCGTAATGCCGTTAAAGGAATGTTACCTAAAAATAGATTAGGTAGAAAATTAATTAAAAAATTAAAAGTGTATGCCGGCACGGAGCATCCTCATAGTGCACAAAAACCGGAACCTTTAAGTTTATAATTATAGGAATATAAATGGCTGATAAAATATTTGTAGGTCGTAGAAAAAACGCTGTTGCAAGAGTTATTTTAAGAAATGGCTCCGGCAAAGTTACTATTAACAAAAGAGAATTCGAGAATTACTTCCCTATCTCTGATAATAGAGATGATGTTCTAACACCATTCAAAGTTTCCGAAACATTAGGTAACTATGATGTTTTTGCTAATGTTAAAGGTGGCGGTGTTCGCGGTCAAGCAGAAGCAATTCGTTTAGGAATTTCCAGAGCATTGGTTGATATTAACCCTGAATTTCGTAAAGTATTAAAACCCGAAGGACTTTTACGTAGAGATCCGAGAATGGTTGAACGTAAAAAACCAGGACAACCAAAAGCAAGAAAGAAATTTCAATTTTCTAAAAGATAATTTTTTTAGGTGGATTTTTAATTGTTTTCCACCTCAAACATCATTCATACTTTCGGATTTACCACCTGTGTCCAACCTAAAAATGGATTATTGGTAAAGTAGAAGAAAGTAGAAGAATTAACAGGAGATATTATGGCTAAAGTAGATTTAACCTCTCTTATTGAATCCGGTGCGCATTTTGGGCACCTTACACGTCGTTGGAATCCTAAAATGCGTCCATATATTTTTATGGAAAAAAACGGGATTCACATTATTGATCTTAAAAAAACCCAACGTTTAATTGAAGACGCAGCAAACAAACTAAGAGAAATTACCTCGGCAGGTGGAACTGTTTTATTTGTAGGAACAAAAAAGCAAGCCAAAAGCGTTATTGCCGAAGAAGCAAAACGTTGCGGAATGAATTGGGTTAGCGAA
>JALSNL010000354.1 GCA_026987055.1 Melioribacteraceae bacterium
CGGACTTGTATCATACAAAACCGGATATTTACCGTTATCAGAAATTTTCATCAGCTCGTTTACCAATTCATCGGATTTGTAATTTGCAAGCTCAACAAAACCTTTGCTGGCAAAAGGCATTCCGCAGCATAAAGAATTCAGATGCTTGGGATAAACAATATTATAACCGGCTTTTGCAAGTAACCTTTGCATAACATCCGTTTGATTTTCTTTTACATGAGCATCTTTGGAATTTCCCATTGTTCTGCTTATACAACTTGGGAAATAAACAACTGTCTCTTTATTTGTTTGAATTGTAACTTCTCTGAAATCCGCTCCTTTAGGTATTGCCGTATTCCAAGCCGGAATTTTATTACCCGATATTTTTCGTAATGCACCTGCTACGGAATTCATTGCAGCATCACTTAAAACCGTATTAAAAAATCCGGCAAAATTTAATCCGTATTTTGCAAACGTTGTAACCAATTTAAAATTGTTTGCAATCCACTTTGCAAATTTTAATTCTCCTTCCGTAATTTGCTCGGCTCTAATTTGCTTAATTAATTTTCCGGTATCAATATCAACAGGACATGCAAGTTCGCAAAGTCCGTCTGTTGCACAAGTTTTTTCTCCGTAATAATCAAAACTTTTTTCAAGCTCTTCCAAACGTAACGAATCTTTATTTACAGCCTTCAATTTATTTATTTCCCGCCAAACCGTAATTCTTTGTCGTGGTGTTAATGTTAAATTTTTGGAAGGACAAACATTTTCGCAAAAGCCGCAGTCTATACATTTATCAATTATCGGATTTACTACAGGAGTTGGTTTTAAGTTTTTAATATGAATTTTATTATCGTCATTTATTAAAACACCGGGATTAAGGATGTTTCCGTCATCAAATAATTTTTTAATACGCAACATTAAATTATAAGCTACATCTCCCCATTCGTATTTAACAAACGGAGCCATGTTTCTTCCCGTTCCGTGTTCGGCTTTTAACGAACCGTCATATTTTTCTATTACAAGTTTAACAACGTCAGCCATAAATTTTTCGTAACGTTCAACTTCAGCGGCTTTATTAAAATCTTGCGAAAACACAAAATGGATATTTCCGGAAAGTGCGTGTCCCCAAATAATTGTTTCGGGATAATTATGTTTTATAAATAACTTTTGCAAATCGGTAACAGCTTCGGCAAGTTTGGAAGTTTCAAAATTCACATCCTCAATAACCACAGTAGTTCCGGCATTTCTGGATTTACTAACTGACGGAAACAAACCTTTACGAACATTCCATAGAATTGTATATTCTTTTTTGTCCGTTGTAAATTCAATCGGTCTAACTGTTTTTATTTTTTTCAAAGATGATTTTATTTCATTTATATTATTTTGTAATTTTTCAATTTTTTCCGAAGAAGTTTCAATTAACAATGCAGTGGCACTTTCATCAAGTTCTTTTAAGTATTCGGGTAAACCTCTTTTGTTTTCCACCGAACGTAAAGAAGCTCTGTCCATAATTTCTGCGGCATCAACCGGAAGTTTTTTTAATAAAGGAATTGCGGAACAAGCTGTTGCAATATCAGGGAAAATAATTAAAGCCGTTGCTTTGTTTGGTAATGACGGAACAGTCTTTAATGTTATTTCGGAAATAAATCCGAGTGTTCCTTCGGCACCAATCATTAAATGTTTAATTATTTCTATCGGGTCTTCAAAATCAATTAAGGAATTTATGCTGTAACCGGTTGTGTTTTTTATCGAATATTTTTTTGTTATTCTTTCCGATAAATTTTCTTTTGCATTCCGGGAAATATTCAATAATTCTTCAATAAATTCTTTTTTATTATTAATAAAATTTTTTCTGCTTTCTTCGGAAGATGTATCCAGCAAAGTTCCGTCTGCAAAAATAATTTTCATATCCGCAAGTGTGTTATAAGTATTGTACTTTACACCGCTTGTCATACCGCTTGCATTATTGGAAGCTATACCGCCAATTGTAGCGGCATTTATTGAAGCGGGATCGGGACCGATTTTTTTATTGAATTTACTAAGTACTTTATTTGCGGAAGCACCAAGTACAGCCGGCTGCATTTTAATTACGGATTTATCTTCGGAAACCGATATTCCATTCCAACTTCTATCGGCAACAAGTAAAACCGAATCGGTAATTGCTTGTCCGGAAAGACTTGTACCGGAAGCTCTGAATGTAATTGGCACATTCAATTCTTTACATTGTTTTATTACAAAAACCGCTTCTTCTTCGGAAGTTACTTTTACTACAAACTTAGGTGTAAGTCTGTAAAAACTTGCATCTGTTCCGTAAGCTA
>JALSNL010000355.1 GCA_026987055.1 Melioribacteraceae bacterium
CAACGAAGCTTTTTTTATGATTAGCGGATTAACTATAAAGATTAAAGGATAAATTAAAATGAGAAAACTTGAAAAAACATTGTTGAATATTCAACCAATTAATTACGAATTAAAAAAGGAGATTCAGAACCATTTGAATTCTTTAACAAAACCGGTTGGAAGTCTAGGTAAACTTGAAAAAATAGCAATGAAATTTTGTTTAATTACGGATACTGCAAAACCTGTTCTTAAGAAAAAAAGGATTGTACTTTTTGCCGGTGATCACGGTGTAACGGAAGAAGGTATTTCTGCATTCCCAAAGGAAGTTACGGTACAAATGGTTTATAATATCTTAGACGGCGGTGCTGCTATCAATGTACTTGCCAGACATATTAGTTCCGAACTATCCGTTGTTGATGTTGGTGTTGACGGGAAATTGGAACATCTGGCTTTGATAGATAAAAAAATTAAACGAGGTACAGACAATATTGCTAATGGAACGGCAATGACATTAAACGAAGCAACAAAAGCTCTTGAAGTTGGAATTGAACAAGCCGAAAAAGCAAAAGCCGAACATATTGATATTCTTGCCACAGGGGAAATGGGCATTGGGAATACAACTTCGGCATCCGCTCTTTTCGCTCAATTGTTGCCTTGCAATGTTGAAGATATTACCGGACGCGGTACCGGAATTGACGATGAGCAATTACAACATAAGATTTCAATAATTAAAAAAATACTAGAAGTTAATAAAAACAATTTCGTGTCCCCTTTGCAAACCCTTGCAGCTATTGGCGGATTGGAAATAGCAGGAATTACCGGACTTATTTTAGGTGCTGCAGCAAACAGAATTCCTATAGTAATTGACGGTTTTATTTCTTCGGCTGCTGCATTAGTTGCCTGTAAAATGAATCCTCTTGTTGAAAACTATTTGTTTTACAGTCACCTATCTGCTGAAAAAGGGCATAAAACATTTTACGATTTATTCAAAGTAGAACCTACAATTAATTTACAAATGAGACTAGGAGAAGGAACCGGAGCTGCTCTAACCATCTATTTAATTGAAGCAGCAATAAAAATCTATAATGAAATGGCAACATTTGAATCCGCCGGAGTTTCTAATAATGATTAACGGTTTTGTTTCTGCAGTTAGAACATTAACACGTATTCCTATTGCCGGTAAAGATACAAAAGATTTTGCCAAGTCGTTACCATGGTTTCCTGTTGTTGGTTTTTTATTGGCGTCTATTCTTAGCGGAATTATTTTAACAATAGATTATTTTGTCAACGGAGATTGGAATCAAGCTACTGCACTTTTAATTCTACTATCCGGAACACTCTTAACCGGAGCATTACATCTTGATGGTTTTGCCGATTGGGCGGATTCCTTGGGTGCTAAAGGGAACAAGAAAAAAATGTTAGAAATTATGAAAGATTCTAACAGTGGTGCTTTCGGAATAGTTGCCATTGTACTATTACTACTAGCCAAGTGGATTGTGTTAATAAAACTGCTTGAACAAAATTTAATAATAATTTCTCTTTTTATTGCTTTTATATCCTCACGTTTTGCAATGGTTTACTTTTCCGTTACTTTATCTTATGCAAGAATAGAAGGTGGAACAGGAGAACATTTTATTAAAAATGCAAAAACCGGTCATCTAATTTATGCTTTTGTTATAAGCACTTTATTGCTTTATTTAATCGGCAATATTTACGCTATCGTTTTTTTTATCTTAAGTTTCATTGTAATTCTCTTTTGGGCGTTTTGGTGTAACAAAAACTTAAACGGAATTACAGGAGATTTACTTGGTGCAGGTTCGGAATTTGTTGAGGTTTTTACAATGTATTTTATTGCTTTATTTTATAATGATATCTTTTCTCTTACAAATCATATTTTTCAAATATTATGAAAGAAACAAAAGTAATTGCTATTCTCGGCACAGGTTCGGATGTAGGCAAAAGTATTGTTGCAACAGCTTTTAACAGATTACTTAGCAATGCCGGAAAACCAGTTGCCCCATTTAAAGCACAAAATATGTCCAACAATTCATTTGTTACAAAAGAAGGTGGGGAAATGGGAAGAGCACAGGTTGTTCAAGCTGAAGCTGCTAGAGTTACACCTCACACTGATATGAATCCTGTTTTACTTAAACCTTCGGCAGATAATACTTCACAAGTTATTTTACACGGCAAAGCAATTGCAAATAAAGAATCATCGGAATATTGGAAGAATACAGATTATTTATTTAGAAAAGCTTCAGAAAGTTTAGAAAGACTAAAGCAAAAATATAATTATATTATAATTGAAGGTGCAGGTTCCT
>JALSNL010000356.1 GCA_026987055.1 Melioribacteraceae bacterium
TAAAATGGAGCATTAATGCCGTACCGCCTTTAAATGTAAATTCTATTTTTTGCTTAACAAGTCCTTCAAGTAACAATAGTGCGCGGATAACTTTTTCTATCAGAATTTTATCGGCATTTTTATTTGCTTTCGATACCTTGCTTATCCATCTACTTGTAATTTCTTTTTGATTTATCATCTTCTATATTTTGGCAATTATACTCATATATTGCCGTTAATTAGTTTAATGTATTTTTGAAGTTGTTCTTTTTTGCCTCTTCTATTTGCATATCTTAATAGTTTGTTTTCGTTAACATTATATTTTTTATACGCTTCGGAGAAAATTGTTTTCATTTCATTCCCTTGGTATGCTGAAAAAATAATTTTACCACTGAAAATATCAACTAACATTTTCTCCAATGTAACAGTATTTAAGTTTGTAATATTCTGTAACGGAGCTTCCGATATAAGCGATTTAACAATAATAAAATTATTTTCACCTGATGCATAATTATCAAAAACTTCACGAGACGGTTCGATAAATACTTTATATTTTCTATCTTTTAAAAAATGAAATATTGACTCTGTAGAATCCTTTTCAACTTCAATTAAAAAAAATGACTTAAAAGATTGGTGAATGGTAAATTCATTTATAAAAGAAGAACTCCATAAACAAAAGGTTGAAAACGGGAAATTCTTTTTTAGTTTAGAATTGATTGCTTTTAATTTTTGCGGGATTTCCGGCATATAATTGGGCTTTGGTTTTAATGTAAATTTACCTCTACCAATTCTATATATTATTCCATTTTGTATTAAAGAATAAATTCTCCAATGGATAGTAGATTTTCTGATATTCGGTTCAAGAATCTTATAAAACTCAACAATATCTTTCGTTTCGAAATTATCGTTCTTTTCAAAGTGCAATTTTATTTTATTGATATGTAATTTGCTGTTTGCGATAATAGAACCAAATTATTTATACAAATATAGCAAACTATATAATGGCATCAAGGCTATTTCTTTGCCAATAATTAGAACATACTGTTTTGACGAATTTAAATATGCTTAACCTTGTCCGTAACAAGAGATTATATTTTATTCAACGCCTGCTCAAGGTCGGAAATGATATCATCAACATCCTCTATTCCAACGGAAAGACGAACAAGTCCGTCAGTTATTCCTGCAGATTCTCTAGCTTCTTTTCCCATAGAAAGATGCGTCATACTTGCAGGATGCTGAATTAAGGATTCCACTCCTCCGAGGCTAACAGCTAACTGAGAAAGCTTTACGGAATTCATAAGGATTCTTCCTGCTTCCAAACCGCCTTTAAGTTCAAAAGAAATCATTCCGCCAGGTGCTTTGTGTTGTTTTTGAGCAACTTCATACTGAGGGAAAGATTTTAATCCCGGATATCTTACCCAATCAACTTTCGGATGTGCTTCTAAATATTCTGCAATTTTCGTAGCATTCTTACTATGCTTTTCCATTCGGATTGCCAATGTTTTTAATCCTCTATGAACAAGAAATGAATTAAAAGGATCAATTACACCACCTAATTGATTTAAAGTTTTTCTAAAAATAGAATAAGTTTCTTCATCTTTAACTACAACAATACCGGCAACAACATCGGCATGACCATTTAAAAATTTTGTCATACTGTGAACAACAATATCCGCACCAAGCATAAGCGGTTGTTGTAAAACCGGACTCATAAAAGTATTATCAACAACAAGTAAAGCACCATTATTATGAGCAATTTCTGAAACAGCTTTTAAGTCCGTTGTTTCTAAAGTAGGATTTCCGGGTGTTTCGATATAGATAACTTTTGTGTTTTCTTTTACGGCATTTTTTACATTTTCCAAATTTGATGCATTAATAAAAGTTGTTTCGATATTAAATTTGCTTAATACCGTTGATAATAAAGTAGCGGTAGGTCCATAAACGGATTTTGAACAAACTACATGATCACCGGCATTTAACAAGGTTGCAAAAACCGTATGAATAGCAGCCATTCCACTTGCACAGCCTAAAGCTTTATAACCGTTTTCCAATTCGGCAACAGCATTCTCCATTGCTTCAACAGTAGGATTTTGCATTCTGGTATAAATGTAACCTTTTTCTTCACCTTTAAATAAAGCACCGCCATGTTCTGCAGATTCAAATTTAAATGTAGAAGTTTGATAGATTGGCGGTACAACAGCTCCAAATTCATATTCACCAATTCCGGCATGTACGCATTTGGATTCAATTTTTAAATTATTAATTTCACTCATTTTTTTATTCCATTAAATTAAAGAATTT
>JALSNL010000357.1 GCA_026987055.1 Melioribacteraceae bacterium
AAATTTAGGCAACGTGAGTAATTCTTTATATCTATCTTCCTTAATAGAAAACTCTTTTTGGATTTCCCATTTTACATTTAGGTTAAAGTCAAGTACTTTTATATGTGCTGTTAAATTGTTGTGTTTCTTATGTTGAGCATTAATAATTGAAACGGTGAAGTCGTGTTCATTTAACTGAATGTGTAACGGCTCTAATGCTTTTTTTGCAAAGTAATAAGCCGATGTCGGATTAAGGAACCAATCGTACAATTGCCAAAGAACTGTTGGCCAAGTAGAGTTTAGTTTCCATATCATTACGCCTTGAGTAATATCCCACATACGATGATTTGCCGCTTCGAACATTGCACGGTAACTTCCTGCATTTACAAACTGGGCTTTATCAATATACTCTTTAGCCGAATTTGGTTCTCCGTATCTACTTCTTAAAGCTACATCATAATTTTTAAAAGCATATTTACCGCTTCCCCAAGCACCGTGATGTGCCCAGTTTTTATTTAACGGGTAAATATCGTTCTTTTCCCCTGCACCTAAATCGAAAATGAACTTTTTCATACTGCTAAATGTAGGAACGGAAGGGACTCCCATTTCGTTTTTAAACATTTGATCTTTCACTTCTAAGACTTTGGTATAGTAAAACGGATGAGGATACCATGTATAATCGGGTTCACCGTTATCGGTTGTTCCAATTGGTAAATCATCTTTAATGTAAGGGGTAAGTTCAATATCCCAACTTAAATTTGATGTTGCCAAAAAAGGTCTTGTAGTATCTAAAGTTCTTACATATTCACGAAGTGGTTTATAAATTTCTTCGCGTACAGTTGTTTCATTTGCAACAGCCCAAAGAACCAAACTAGGATGAGTTCTGTATCTCTTAATAATATCATAAGAATTTTTTAATGCCAACTTCGCATCAATAGGATTTTTAAATATTTCCAATCCGGGATACATTCGCCAACATTGATAAAATGTTTCCCAAATTAATAATCCGTATTTATCGTATGTTTCCATTACATGTGCTGGTGGGGATGGCATATCTTCGCTACCAACCATATTCACATTAGCTTTAGCTAATAATCTGGCTTCATCATACATCCTTTTTTTGTTCATATCTAACATCATATCAGGTTGAAGCCAACCACCACGTACAAATATTCTTTTTCCGTTAACAAAAAATGTTCTTCCAAACTCTCCATTAATTTCCTTAAGAGTGGTAGTAATTTCACGTATGCCAAATGTAGTATTTTCAACATCCGAAACCTCTCCGTTAATCTCGAAACTAAGTTTTAAGTTATGTAGGTATTGCTTTCCATAACCGTTTGGCCACCATAGATGTGGATTTTTAACAGTTAGCTGTGGAAAATCTTCGTGATTAAAACTTGCTACAATTGTTTTATTTGCCGGGATTTCAATTTCTTTTTCAAAGTAAATTGTTTCCATTTTACCAGGCATTTCTTTTTTATAGGTATAAAAATCAATTTCTTTAATTAAATTTATACTCCCTTTTAGTACACCTTTTTGAGCAGTTTTTGCCGTATTTTTTAGTTCTGTAGAAATTATAATATTAGCACTCGTAGTATCTGGTAGCGGTAAATCGGTAACTACATAGGGGTCAATAATATCAACACCATCTGTATATGTTAGAAATACATCTTGATAAATTCCCATATTCCTATCTCTAACAACAGGTGCACAATCCCATCCGCCTGAAAGTTTAAGAGTTACATCTTTGAAAATATCCTCTGCACCACCACGCGAACTTCCAAAGACCTCCCACTGTTTCTCTCGTTTAACTTCTCCCGGATGATCGACTTGATGAATTTTTACAGCAAGAGCATTTATGCTGTTTCTATTTACTAAATTAGTAACATCGTATTTAAACCTTTGAAACATACCAACCATAGTGCTTGAATCGGCTACTTGCTTTCCATTTACCCAAACATCTGCACGATAATTGATGCCGTCAAAATTAAGCCATACTTTCTTATTTAACGAACTAACCTTAAACTCCGTTCTATACCAATAAGGATCTTTAAATGGATTTGGATAATCTTTAAGATGAGTATATTTGGCTAAATTTAACCTTTTATTTAATTTATCGGAAGCATCGGGAATTTTAAAATTGTTTAAGTCAAAATGAGGATCGGGATATATTTTAGCTTTAACTAAAGCACGTAATACAGTTGTTGGAACTTCTATTTTAAGCCAATTATCTTCACTAAAATTGACCGAAGAAATTTCTTTTCCCTTAGCTATAGTTTGAGTTGATGATTTTAGCTCCCATTTACGCAAAAATTGTTTTTGATAAATGTTGTTCGAAGATTCATTATCACTGCACGATAACAAAGCTCCTAAGAGTACAACCCAAAATATAACATCCAATTTTTTCAATTATTAAAACTCCTAATTTTCTTAATCCCTTTTAATATTCTCTATAAAAATACTTGCAGCACCAATAAAACCTGCATAATCTCCTAAGCTAGCAACCAGAACTTTAGTCTTTTCTGCCGGTGTGGGACAAATTTGCGTTCTTAGTTTTTTTTCCATACTATCAGAAAAGTACTTATAAGCTTTTGCAATTGAACCGCCAATTATTACTATTTCCGGATCAATTAAATTTATTGCCCAAGCCATTGCTACGGCAAGATGTTCTCCAAATTCTTTCCATGTCTGCAAAGCATTAACATCATTGTTTTTTGCCAATTGAAAAATTTCTAAAGAGCTTTTTGTGTTTCCTGATATGGATTTGTAAATTTTTGCGACTCCCTCGCCGGATACGAAATCTTCAATTATTCCATTACCATAAGGCGAAGTCCAAACTTCACCTGCAGTACCTGTAGAACCGTTTAATATTTTTTTATCTAAAATTATTGCAGAACCAATGCCTGTTCCTAAAGTAAAACCAACTACATTTTTTTTACCTTTACCAACTCCAAAAATTGTTTCTCCGTATATCAAACAATTTGCATCGTTATTCATAGAAATAGGAACCGGGAAATATTTTTCTAATGTTGTTAAAAGTGGGTAAAAGTTCATTGTTGGTAGTTGCGGACATTCAAGAATAATTCCATTTTCAATATCCAAAGGACCTGTAACGCCAATTCCTATTCCTGCAATATTTCTAATATCAACATCTATAGTCTTTAATATTTTCCCTACCGAATCGGTAATTTTTTTCACTATTGTCTCGGCGGGTTCGCTACTAACTGTTAGAACTTTAATTGGTTCTCCTATTATTTCTCCATCTGTGTTAATTGCACCGGTCATTATCTTTGTGCCGCCAACATCCACACCTATAATTATTTTTTTACCCACTTAAATCTTCCTAATTTTGATTCTCATTAATATCCAATTTACCTTTTCCGAATACTGCCAAATAAAAGACATATCCAAAGGCTAAAATGTTTATTCCCATTGCCCAATTCATATCTAGCATTTCTCCTGTAGCGCCAACAAGCCATCCAACAAATGCACCTCCAACAATTGCAGTTCCAAGAATACCCGAAATAGTTCCATGGTATTCTTCAAAACTGTTTATTGTAGCACTAAAAAGTGCAGTAAATGACGCCGAGGTAAAGTATCCAACAAAAGCAAAAGCTATTAGTGAAGTAGTAACATTGCCAAGTAAAGCAACAATTAAGGATATTACCGTACCCAAACTATGTACAATAAATATTTTTCTTTCTCCAATATGTTTCATCATAGGAGAAATTATTAATCTTCCAAAAGCTTGAAGCAACCAAAATAAACCAACAACAAGTGCTGCTTTTGATGGGAAAGCAGAATATAGTAATGAACCCTCATTCCAAAACGAGTCGGTATTGCTAACTCCGTGAATTTTACTCATGTATGTAATTATGTATGATGAGACACCTACTTCTGCCCCAACATAAAAGAAAATCCCCAATCCGTAGGTTACAATAATGGGATTTTTGATTAATGTTGCAATATTGGAAAAATGAATTCTCTCTTCTTCCTCAATTATAATTTCAGGAAATTTAGCAAATGAAAGCATTAATAATATAAGCGCATTTATTATTCCAAAAAGTAAATAAACTGTATTCCACGTGTATCCATTTGCCTGTACTAATGGTACAAGTACCGGACTAAAGGCATAACCCAATGAACCAATTCCGATAATTATTGTTAAATTCATTGTATAATTTGCAGGAGAATCTAATTCACGGATAAACGGATTGCCCGCTATTTGAATTGCCGTAACACCAACCCCAACAAGGAAAATCATAAAAATTACAACCATATAATGATTACTTAAATAGAATAGAAATGAACCGACAGTCATCAAAACCATTCCAAGAAGCAGAACCGATTTAGCTCCGTATTTATCCATTGCAATTCCAAAAGGGATTGATGTTAAACCATACGCTAAAAAGAATGCAAACGGAAGTAGGGCGGCTACAGCAAGCGAAACATCGTACTGAACTTGAAATTTATCAATTATTACTCCTATTACAGATGTTAGAAGCCCGAAAGAGATATACATCAACACTGTTACTATTAATAAATAAATATGTTTTTCTGATTTACTCATTTTCTTCCTATTCTATAACCGTTACTTTTGCACCACGCGAAAAACTACCTGCTTCAAATCCATTTAATCTACCAAATGAATCTACAAGTAATTGCATGGGAATAATGCTTAAAATTGAGAACAAGTATTCATCTTCCTCAGTAAGAGACAATACTCTAATATTAGTATTTGATAATTTTTGACTAGAATTTGTAATCAATAAAACCTTACCCCCAAATTTGGCAATATCTTCTGCCATTTGAAGACTTTGATTTATTGTTTTTCCATTGGAAGCAAATAGTATTGATTTAAACCCTTCTTGAACCATTTCCATAGGACCATGCCGAAACTCACCCCCAAAAATTCCTGATGAAGGAGTTCTGGTAGCTTCTTTAAACATTAAAGCACTTTGCATGGCAGATGAATAGGCGGGACCTCTGGCAATTATCTGCAAAAATGGTAACTCACCTAAAAATTCAAGTGTATCGTCTATCCACGAATTATAATTAGAAAGAGTCATATCTATGTTATTTATTAGATTTTCGATCAAACTAACTTTGGTACTAGTCCAGTTATCCGTTAAAAACCAACCCATAATATATGAGACCAATAATGTTGAGACATAGGTTTTTGTTGAGGTCATATTTTCTTTGCCTGCTCTACTCAACAAAGCAATATTTGCTTTTTTTGCAAGAGTACTTTCTTCTTCGTTTGTAATTCCAATGCAAAATATGTTAGAGGGAAGAATTTTTAATATCTCTTTTATTTCGAAGCTTTCTCCTGATTGAGAAAAGCAAACCAACAAAGTGTTTTTCGAAAGGACAGAAAAATTGTAGTGTAATAGTTCGCTTGAATTCATAGCAAATGATTTCAATCCGAAGCTGTTAAACAAATTGGCTGCCGCAAACGAAGTAAAATACGAACTTCCCATCCCTGTAAAAATGATATTCTCAAAATTATTTTTGGTAAATTCCTTTTTAATTTTTTCAAGAGTATCTTTTCCTTTACCTGTAACGTAAAACTTTAAAGTATTTTGTAATGCTACAGGTTGTTCTAAAATTTCCTCTAAAAATTTATTCATTATCTACCTCTACCATCCGTAGGTCCCAATGACCTTCCGAAATATTTGTTTTATGTGAATAGAAAATATATACCTTTTTGTCCAATACATATTGGAAAGCACAAGCATCGCTATTTGATAAAATCGGATTGTTTTTTACTCGTTCATATCCATGATCAATATTATCAGACCCAAATGCATTTGTAACCCATTTTTTCTTTGTACCGAAGATTTTAAATTCTTCAACTAGCAAATAATATTTATTATTGAAGAACGCAATTGAAGGGGCTGCTATTACTTCTTTTGAAGTAACTATTGTTTTAGGACAAGCATATTGAAGTTTTGAAATATCCTTACTTTTCTTAACAGTAATATTCCAATGCTTATCACTTATTACTTTTGCCCTTTCTACACCACTATAATAGAATAAATAAAAAGTTGAATCCGGTTTATTAAAGTAAATAAACGGGTTTTGATTTTGATGCCCGGTAGTGTATGGTGCAATAACAGTCTTGTTACTAAAGTCTATGCCATTTTTACTACTTAGCATTACAATTCTACTATCATTATCTTTGTTATATTCTGCATAGAACATATAAAAGACATCGTCAGAAATTACTACAGTAGGCCATCTACAATTTTTATTTATAATAGGATTGTGTTTGTACTTATCCCAATGAATTAAATCGTTGCTTCGTGCAAGTCCGGCTTTCCTTGCATGAGGATTTTTACGATACCAATCCAACCCATAATAAGCCCAATATTTATAACCATCCATATTGGCAGTAACAACTGAAAAAGTATGTACGGCATTGCTATCCCAACTACAAGTTTCACCTTCAATAATTATTTTATTCTCTGAAATTGAGGGATAATTATTCACTTGCCCTAATAGTGGTAAGTTAAATAATGCTATCATTGCAATTGTTTGCAAAAAACTTTTTATCTTCATTAAATTTCCTATATTTTTTAATACTTTAATTACTTTAAAATCTTTTATTTCTGCTCCACTTTTTTCCGTAGAGATGAATTTCCGGAGTAAAAGAATTGCGGCAACATTCAAAATTTATTTTATACAACTTTTACCTCTACATTCCATTCAGTAAATTTCATAATTTCTTTTTTTGATAATTTTTTTGTGGTAATAATTTTATCAATATCCTTTATTTTTGATATAACACCCAAACTTCGTCTTCCGAATTTTGAAGAGTCCACGAGAAGAATTTTTTCGCCTGCTACATCCATCATAGTTCTACTTGTTTTGGCTTCAACTATATTTGGTGTTGTTAAGCCTACTTCAAAATCAATCCCATCAACACCGTGGAATAACTTACCTGCTGAAATTTTTTGAAGTACTTCATCCGCTAGGGGACCAATTAAAGTAGATGTTTCTTTTTGTAATACACCACCGGTTAATATTACTTCAATGTCACTTTGAAATAAATCCGATGCGATATTGATTGCATTTGTTATTACGGTTATTCCTTTTATATTTTTAATTTCTTTTGCTAATAAAGTAGTAGTTGATCCGGAATCAATTATAATTGTATCACCCTCGGAAATAAGTTTGGCTGCTTCTTTTGCAATTCTTATCTTTTCATCTAAATGTAATTTCTCTTTTTCGTTTAATGCTAATCCCGGGAATAACGATTTGTTCTTAATTGCTCCGCCATGTGTTCTCTTAAGCAAACCTTCTTGTTCGAGTAGAGCAAGATCTTTTCTTATTGTAACAGAGCTAGTATTAAATTTATTGCACAAATCAACTATCATTACTCTGTTTTCATTTTCAAGTATGTGCAATATTTCTTCTCTTCTTTCTTCTTGAAAAACAACATTCCCGTTATTTTTATTCATAATACACATCCATTTTTTAATATCTTACATTCGTTTAATTTCGTTTAATTTCGTTTTGTACTAATTTTAACTCTTTTGTGTTCTTTTTACCTTTGTTTGCTTATTTATACTTTCGTTTCAAAAGTAGTTAAAAAATTGTAATAATCCAAGTAAAATCTTAATTGAATCTTAACTTTGTTATAACTCTTTAGAAATGTCAGTAAAAAAGACATATTAGTATGGTGATGAGTTTGCTGATGAGTTCACAAGAACATGACAGAATTAAATTGTTAGAAGAAGTAAAGTCAAGAAAAATAACGATAAAGAAAGCCGCAGAATTATCAGAGATAAGTGAGCGACAGTTTTATCGTATAAAGTCTTCTTATGAAAAAGAAGGATTAATTGGAGTGGTCCATAAATTACGTGGACGTCGCTCAAACAGAGGTTTTAGTCAATCTCTCAAAAATAAAGTGATAAAAATATACAACCTAAAAAACTAAAACGAGAAAGATCGACTATAAAACTATTGCTAAATGAGTTATAGTTTAGTTTCGAAATGATAAATTGTTAGAATCGACTCAACGAGAATCTATTGCGATACCAAAAGCTCTTTAGATTCTCTATAATTAAGTAATATTATTGTAAAAACTTTGAATATGATACAGTTTACCCAGTGGTTTATTTTAGATTATGATTTTGTTCGGTTATAAAGAGTTGTAGAGGTTTTCCCATTTGTCTCTGAAATAATATGCTTCATAAATTTTCAATGAGGTCATTCTTCCACTGCTGACTATTTTAGCTGGAATATTTATGAACCAATCTCTAAATGTGTTGTGTTCTTGTTTCCAATATTTTTTTATTTTATACCGCATCATAATTGAAAGGTTGTAAGCAAAAGTAGCAATTTGCCACAAGATATCATTAGCGTAAAAACTATTTGTAAGTGTGCTTCCGGCAAGCAGTTGTCCCTTAATTTCAGCAATCCAAGTTTCACTAATTGAACGCTGTTTGTAATTGTTGTGAACAGCAAGCGCATTAAGTTCTAAAGTTGAACAGTAACAAGCATAAGCATATTGTGGAATTAATTGTTTGTATCCAAAGTAATAGCTTTCTTTATATCCGGTAATTGTTCGTATTGCCTTAAACTTACGTGGTTTACTCCAACTCTGTGCTTTATAGTCAAATTCACAAATTGAAACTTTGGGTGTCTTTTCTAACTGAATCCACTCTTGTTTATTTAAGATATTTTTTAGATTTTTTAACTTCACCTTTATTAGATAATCCCAACCTTTGCTTTCTAGTAAACTAAAAAGATTTCCGCTAAAAAATCCACTATCTGCACGAAAGAATATTTTTTGAGTAGTGCTTGGAATTACCATTGCTATATCTTCAATAAAAGAATTTATTCCATTTGAACTATAAGCAGAGCCAGTTCTAAATCTTGTTTTAACAACTATTTTAAGTTCACTTAGGAAACACAACAGCGGATGATAGCTCTTTGCTCCGGGTTTTGTTGGGTTGTAGCCTTTGGAGGCTCCTTCTTGATTTCCATAGACCGTTTTTACTGTAGAATCACAATCTAATGTAATTGTTGTAATTTTTGTTCTCTCTATGATTTCCTTTGTCTTTTTACCAATATAGGAATCCAGTTCTGAAGAACCATCTCCACCCATTGCTTTTATGCGACTGCTTATTACATCTTTATTTAATCCGTTTTTTAAGTTCAACAATGAGCTTACTAATGTATCTTTAGTGAAATGAGCGATTCTCTTTAATCTACTTATTCCAGCAAAACTTGAGAGTATCAAACTCAAGAATACTTGGGCATTACTATATTTTGTAGAATTATGCTTCGCGGTGGGGAACAAAGAGTTTAGTTCTTTGCCTATCTGATGACCGTTCAAAAAGTCCATTACTGAAGTTAAACCAGCATATTGTGTTAGACGAGTCCCACTAAAATTATAGCCTATTTTTTTAACTTTATGTCCCAAGGTTTTTGTATTTTTAATCATCTGAAAAGTGGTGTTTGTTTGCAATATTTTTCTTTTTAACTATCTAAAAATAAGCATCTTACACCTCTTTTCTCCTTTTTTGTTTTAGTTTTTTAAGTTATAATAAATTAGGGGTTGTGGCGGGTCTTT
>JALSNL010000358.1 GCA_026987055.1 Melioribacteraceae bacterium
TTTTCTTATATCTTTTATAAATGATTTATCAGCAATATTAACTCCGCCTTCTCCTTGAACTAATTCCAAAATAATTCCGGCTGTTTTATCCGTTATTTTGGATATGAATTTTTCGTAATTATTCATCGGGGCAAAAGAGAATCCCGGAACTAAAGGAGCAAATTCTTCTTTATACTGTTTTTTAAATGTAGCCGAAAGCGAGCCCATTGTTCTTCCGTGAAAACTTTTCATCGCACAGACAAAATCTGTTTTGCCTGTTGTGTATCTTGCAAATTTAATTGCTCCTTCTATACTTTCGGTCCCGGAATTAGTAAGAAAAGTCCGTGTTAAATTTTGCGATGTAATTTGATTTAATTTTTGAAGTAGCTTAGCTTTTGCATCGTTGTAAAACATGCCGGGTACAACCGAAATTTTTTTCAGTTGTTTATAAATTGCATCTGCAACTTCTTTATTTGCATGACCTATACTTGCAACACCAATACCGGCGGCACAATCCAAATATTTTTTCCCGTTAGAATCAAAAACATGAACTCCTTCACCTCGTTCAATTAAAATTCCTCTTTTGCCGTAAACATCAAATTCATATTGTTCTTGTATATTTATAAGTTCGTTCATTTTATTATTGTTCCTCCTCCGTTAAGTATGTTTGTTATTGGTCGTTCCAAACGTCCGTCCGAAATAATAATTTCAATATCCGGATTGTCAAACAGTTTTTGAATTGCATATAGTTTCCGTTTTATTCTTCCTTGGCTGCTTTCAACTTTTTGTAATAGTTCCGATTTGCTTAATTGTTTAATGCAACTGTTTTCATCAGTATAGTTTTCCAACAAGCCTTCCGCTTCAATAAATTGAATTACCTTATCAGCTTTTATTGAATTGGAAAGAAGACTGACAATATCATCGTTTTCGGAATTTAACGCATTGCCATCTTCCGATATTATTGGAACGGTTAAAACCGGAACATAACCGTTTTCCAGCAGTAAGTTTAATAGCGGAACGTTTACTTCAAAAGGTTTTCCGGAATTATCACGTACGATTTTTAGTTTTCCGTTTTCACGAATTCTTATCCCTTTATTTTTCTTGCCTTTTATTACTTGTCCGTCTAAACCGGTTAAACCGATTGCGTTAATTCCGTTTTGCTGACAAAGTTCAACTATACGTTTGTTTTTTAATCCGGCATAAGCCATTAATTGTAAGTCAATTAGATTATCGTCGGAAAGAACACTGCTGAAACCTTTTACGGAAGTAACTGTTTTAATTTTCGTTCCCAATTTGTTTGCCAATTCGTTCCTCAAATGATTTGCACCGTGAACAATTATGATTTTATCATTAAGTAAATTCAGTTCCGAAATAATTCCTTTTAGGTTAATATTTTTTCCACCGCCAATTTTAATTATTATCATTTTATTATCCTTAATTGTTTTGTTGGAATTGCTTCCCATTGATTGCCAAATTCAAAAAGTTTTTCCGAGCAAATTATTACATTCCCGTTTTCATTTAATTGTTGAAGTGTAAAATAATTTTCATCTTCGTTAAAATCGGAATAGACATACGTAATGTTATTTTGTGAAATTATAAAATTCATTGCCCGTACATACTCTGTTCGTTTAGTGATTATTTTTACCGCACGTTGAATTGCTTCTGCATAATCATCCTTGTTTAATTTATTGATAAAATTAAAAATTTTTTCCGCACCGATTCTTCCATCTATATTTAATCTTGTTTTTCTTAATTCACCGTTAAAAACAAAAACGGTATCTTTATTACCGAAAGGCATATTATTTTCTATAACAATTCCTTTATTTTCAAAAGCACTTCTGGCGTGAATAACAAGTTGAGTAGTAAAAATATTTTCCGGAAATTCCGATTCCCAAATTGGTGTAATCTGTTTTTTTGTTTTCCAATTTTTATTTTCAATAAAAGAAAAACCCCAGCCATGACCTTGATATTCCTTATTTTGCTTACACATTTTAGCAAAGGGAAGAAGATACTTGTTGATATTAAACGGTTTATTTTCTTTGGTAAATAAAATTCTACACATAAAAAACCTCTTGTTAAATCGGATGAAGACCGGGAAAATTTAATCCGGTTGTTTCATTAAAATTATTGGAAATATTAAAAGCTTGAACCGCTTGACCGGCGGCACCTTTCATTAAGTTATCAATTGCCGCAAGAACAACTACTCGTTTAGATTTCGGGTCCTTCATAAATCCAATGTCACAATAATTTGTACCGGTCAAAATTTTCGGATC
>JALSNL010000359.1 GCA_026987055.1 Melioribacteraceae bacterium
ACTAATTCCCATGCCTTTATGATAACTGTTGTTGTCAATTATACTGGCATTTTCAATAAAATAATATATTTCTTCTATTGTGGATATTTCTTTCAATTCAATTTTATCATTGAAAAATTTTCTAAACTTTTTATCTTTTCTTCTGAATTTTTGTTCGGTTTTTTTGCTGAATAAACCGAGAACTTCTCCTGTTTGATTATCCTTAATTTTGGCTTTCCATTTTACACTATCTCGGTAAACAACTTTTTTCTCATGAGCAATTTTTTCTTTTAATGTCTGCCAACAAGGATTTGTTGCGGATAAATGATCTATTGAAATAAGTTCAACTTCTTTCTTCTCGAGAAGATTGCATAAGTAATCTTCAAGAATTTTTTCAGAATCTAAAATATCGTTTGTTATTAAACCGCCAATTTCAATTTCTAATGTTTTAAGTTTCGGAGTTTCGGATTTTAAATATCCAATTTTGCATTTAATTTTTGTTTCTGTTTTCCATCCTACCAACATTGCTTTGGGTTGATTCTCTTTTTTAAATAATACAATGTTAGGTTTTGCATTTTGGGCTCTGCTATGAAACAATCTAATAAAAAAGTCCGGTGTTACATATACATTTGAAAGGTGATATTTATTTAATAATAATTCCCAATCAGCCCGCAAGGATTCAATTGCGTCAAAGGATTCCGCTTTAATTATTTCTAAATCGTCAGACATTTTTTTATAACTGCAGTTTGCGTAATTTGATTCATGTTTATACAGTTTCAAATTACCGGTAGTCGTATCATTATAATTATTTAAAAATTGTACTTTCTCTGTTGTTGTTAAAGCGGTTTTTTGCATGATATTAACATTTTAATTATAGAAATATGTATTAGCAATTAAAAGTAAAATTTATCATTAAATGTGATTTGGAGCATATTTAATTAGCTGAAAACTTTTCAAGCGTTAATGTAATAAGGTATTATCGAAAATTTTATTCATCTAATAAATTTAACTGCTGCTCATTTTTCGGAAGTTCATGAACATCTCTAAGTTTACGTTCTATTGTTCTGGTTTTACGTGTTGCGTCTCCAATGGATTTACTTGCCAAATCCAATTTTTTCTGTGTGTTTTCCAAAAGGTCTCCGAACTTTGAAAACTCCGATTTCACAACACTTAGTAATTTCCAAACTTCACTTGAACGTTTTTCAATTGCCAAAGTTTGAAAACCCATTTGCAAACTATTCAACACAGCCATAAAGTTAGTTGGACCGGCAATGGTAACTTTGTATTCACGTTGAATTGTATCAAAAAGACCCGGAATTCTTAAAACTTCTGCGTATAAACTTTCAATTGGTAAAAACATAAAAGCAAAATCCGTTGTGTTTGGCGGGTCTAAATATTTTGAGGAAATATCTTTTGCCGCATCTTTTATGCTTCGTTCAAGTTTTTTCATACTTTCTTCAATTAAAGGAATATCGGCATTTTCTCTTGCGCTAACCAAACGTTGATAATCTTCCAACGGAAATTTTGCATCAATAGGCAGCCAAACAATATCTTCTTTAAGCTTTCCTTTGCCGGGCAGTTTTATTGCAAATTCAACCAAAGCATTACTGCCTTTTTTTGTTTTAACATTTTTTTCGTATTGTTCTTTAGTTAAAACTTGTTCTATTAAATTTCCAAGTTGAATTTCGCCCCAAGTACCGCGGTCTTTAACATTACTTAGTACTTTCTTCAAATCTCCAACACCGGTTGCAAGTGTTTGCATTTCGCCAAGTCCTTTATGAACCAACTCCAAACGGTCGCTTACAATTTTGAAAGATTCACCAAGACGTTTTTCCAAAGTTGCATGAAGTTTTTCGTCAACGGTAATACGCATTTCTTCAAGTTTTTTTTCATTCTTTTCTTGAATTTCACTTAGCTGTTTGGATACTTGCTCTTTTAATTTTTCAAATTTTTCTTCGTTGGTTTTTGTTAAATTTTGCAATCGTTCTTCAATAATTTCAAGCTGGTCTTTTTGTCTGTCGGTTATGTCTCTAATCCGGTTGGAAAGTTGATCTCCCATTAACTTAACGGAATTGCCAACTTCTTCTCTAACTAATTTGGAATTTTGTCCGGTTTCTTCCCGGTTACGTTTGAATTCGCTGCCAATATCATCGGAAATTGTATTTATAATTTTTCCGAAATTTTCTATAATATTACTTTCTGTTTCGGTTAAATTATTTTTCTTAAGCGTAATAAAGTTTATTATTTGAAAAATAATCAAAATAAAAAGTAAAACCGCTATTGCTATTTGCAGATAAAACATCATTTTTCCTATCAAAATTCTATATCAACTTTGTGTAAAAGTTGTTATTTTAAAATTAAATTTACATAAATAAACGTTAGCAAAAAAAATGAAAACTTGGCTTAAAACTTTAATTGGAATTTTTATCACATTATTTGTTCTGGTAATTTTTATTCTGCTTGGATCTTATTTTTATCTTAGAAAATCTTTACCTGAATATGAAGGTGTAAATAAGGTAAAAGGAATTAACAACGAGATAAGCATTTACAGAGATCAATATGCAATACCAACTATCTATGCGGAAAATGATGATGATGTTTACTTTGCTCTTGGATACGTTCATGCTCAAGAACGTTTATTTCAAATGGATTTGACAAGGCGAGCCGGAGAAGGCAGGCTAAGTGAAATTTTAGGAAGCAAAACTATTGCGTTCGATAAAATGTTTAAAACAATAGGACTTATGAAAGTTTCCGAAGAAGCTTTTAAGAGATATAATCCAGAAGTTAAAAATTCTTTAATTGCTTATGCAAACGGAGTAAATGAATTTATAAAAAATAATCCCGATAAATTTACGGTTGAATTTTCTGTGCTTGGTTACAAACCGGAATTATGGAAACCCGAGCATTCAATATTAATAGCAAAACTTATGGCTTGGGAACTTAATATAAGTTGGTGGAGCGATATTGCATTTACGCATTTAATTCAAAAATTAGGATTGGAAAAAGTAAAAGAAATAATGCCTGATTATAAGGAAAATGCACCAACTATAATTCCAAAAAATTTAGAAAAAATGGCATCGGTTCCGCTTGATTTTATTAAGGTTGATAGAGACTTTAGAAAATTTACCGGTTTTGTGGGAACGCATATCGGTTCTAACAATTGGGTAGTTAACGGAAAGCATTCAAATAGCGGCAAACCTATTATTGCTAATGATCCGCATCTTAGTTTTTCAATTCCGGGCAAATGGTATATTGCAAATTTAAATTCCCCTACGTTACACGTAGATGGTGTAACATTGCCGGGTGTTCCGGGAATTGTAATAGGGAAAAACAAAAATATCTCTTGGGTTGTTACAAATGTAATGGCGGATGATTCCGATTTTTATATTGAAAAATTAGATAGCACAAAAACCAAATATTTTTTTAATAATCAGTGGCATCCGTTGGAAGTATATGAAGACACTATTAAAGTTAAAGATACTTCGGATGTAATTTTTACAATTAGAAAAAATCATCGCGGTCCTATAATTTCGGATATTCATCCTTATAAAAAACTTTTCCCTAACAAAGAGCAAAATAAAGCCGTAATAAGTATGAGATGGACTGCATTGGAACCAACAACGGATATTACTGCGTTTTATAAAATTAACAGAGCAAAAAATTGGAAAGAGTTTAACGAAGCAGTTGAATATTTTACCGGTCCCGGACAAAATTTTGTTTATGGAGATATTGAAGGAAACATTGGTTATGTTGCAGGTGTTAGATTGCCGAAAAGGAAAAACAATTCCGTTTCATTTGTATATGACGGCACTACGGATAAAAACGATTGGGAAGGTTATGTTCCATTTAAAGAAAATCCGCGTGTTTATAATCCCGCACAAGGATTTTTAGCTTCGGCAAATAATAAAACAATTGAAGATTATCCTTATCATATTTCAAATGTTTGGGAACCTGCTTCACGTATAGAAAGAATAACAGAGTTGCTAACTAAAAAAGAAATTCACAGCAAAGAAGATTTTCAAAAATATCAAATGGATTTCTATTCACACTATGCAGAAGGAATAGTTCCGTTTATAATAAATGCTTTTAAGAGCTATAAAACCGAAAACAAAAACTTAAAAACCGCTTTAAAAATATTAAAAAACTGGGATTATGTTCTTTTACCGGAAAGTCAAGTTCCAACAGTGTATGCTGTGTTTTACCAATTCCTACTGAAAAATATTTTTGAAGATGAAATGGGTGAAAATTTATTGAATGAATATATCTTTTTAGCTAATGTCCCATATAGAACAGTTCCGGTTTTATTAAAGGAAAATAAATCCGGTTGGTTCGATAATGTAAATACAAAAGCTATAGAAACAAGAGACGATATAATTAGAAAAAGTCTTGTAGATGCAGTTGATTATCTGGAGAATAATATGAATAGAGATATAACTTATTGGCAATGGGGAAAATTACACAAGCTAACATTTAAGCATTTCTTTCACGGTATTTCGGGAATTTTAGATAAACTATTTGATGTTGGACCATTTGAAATAGGCGGAGACGGAACTACGGTTTTTAATACTGAATATTCTTTAACAAAACCATACGATAATAAATTGGGACCTTCGATGAGATATATTTATGACTTTGCCCAACCGGATAAATATAGAATTGTATTGCCAACCGGACAATCAGGGGATTTTATTAGCAAGCATTATCATGATATGACTACAAAATGGCTTGAAGGAAAGATTATAGAAATAAATACGAATGAAGATTTGATTAAAAATTCCGATTATGATTTGTTAAAATTAATTCCGCAAAGATAAAAAAGTTTTATATTTACAAGCTAAAATTAAAGGTAAAAATGAAAGTTATTGAACATCTGCAAAAAGCAAACAATCCGTTTGTAAGCTTTGAAATTATTCCACCCAAAAGAGGGGGCGATAGTAAAAAATTACTTGCAGCCTTAGATGATTTGGTGAAATTTAATCCTCCGTTTATTGATATTACTAGTCATGCCGCAGAAGTTGTTTACGAAGAAACAGCAAGCGGTGATTTCCAAATGAAAGTAAAACGTAAACGTCCGGGTACGCTTGGTATTTGTGCTCTTATTCAGCATAAATATAATGTTGATGCAGTTCCACATGTTATATGTCAAGGATTTACAAAAGAAGAAACCGAAGATTTTTTAATTGAACTTCACTATTTAGGTATTGATAATGTTTTGGCAATCAGAGGTGATGATAGTGGTTTTAGCAAACCGATAAAATTTGGCAGAAGCATTAATAATTATGCAATTGATTTGGTTAAACAAATTAAAGATATGAACGATGGGAAGTATTTGGAAGATACTTTACTAAATGCCGATAAAATGAATTTCGGAATTGGAATTGGCGGTTACCCCGAAAAACATTTTGAAGCACCGAATATGCAAATAGATGTTAATCATACAAAAGCAAAAATAGATGCGGGAGCGGAGTATATTGTTACTCAAATGTTTTACGATAATAAAAAATATTTCGACTATGTTAAAATTTGTAAAGATTCGGGCATAGATGTTCCAATAATTCCGGGACTAAAAATAATAACTTCAAAAGCACAATTAAAATCGCTGCCACCAAGTTTTTATGTTGATATTCCTACGGATTTGGCAAACGAAATTATGGAAGCAAAACCTGAACATTCTGCCGAAATAGGAATTGAGTGGACATTGAAACAAGCTGAGGAACTATTAAATAAAAATGTTCCGTCAATTCATTTTTATGTTATGCAAAATACAAAGCCTATAAAACAACTGATGAAAAAATTAAAACTATAAAAAAAATGAGTATAAAAAAAAGAATTAGCAGAACAAAAAAATTAAAGTGGGCTGTAGCCGGATGCGGTAATTTTACCGAAAATACTTTTATTCCTACTTTGCTTTTATTAAAAAGAAGTCTTCTCACTTCTGTTTATAGCTCAAGCTTGGAAAGAGCAAATTTTATAGCAAACAAATTTTCAGCTTCTACAGCTTTTGATGATTACAAAGAGTTTCTTAAACAAGATTTTGATGTTCTCTACATTGGCAGTGCAAACTATAATCATTATTGGCAAGTTATAGAAGCGGCAAAAGCAGGCAAACATATACTTTGCGAAAAACCTCTTTCTTTAACTTCCGAACAAGCAAAAGAAATGGTAGAAGTTTGCAAAGATAATAATGTTTTTCTAACTGTAAATTATGTTCACAGATATCATCCGCTTTCTGTTAAAGCAAAAGAAATACTAGATAAATCAATGATTGGAACAATTGTAATGATTTCCGCTTCGTTTAATATAGATTTCAAACCAAATGATAATTTCCGGTTTGTTAAGGAACAAAGCGGCGGCGGAGCCTTACGGGATTTGGGAACACACATGATTGATTTATTAAGATTTTTCGGAGGAGAAATTGCCGAGGTAAAAGGATTTACGGATAATCTTGTTTATAATAGTGAAGTAGATGATTTTGCTACGGGCTTATTTAAGTTCGAAAAAAACGGATACGGATTTATAAGTGTTTCCTTCAATTCCCAAAATGCTTTTAACCGTATTGAAATTACCGGTTCTAACGGTTCTTTAAGTATTGAAAATATTATCGGGAAAAAGAAACCAACCGGAAAGCTAATAATTGATTTACATGGGGAAGCAAGAAAAGCATTTAGAAAAAGAGCTAATAAACAATTGTATGCTCTTAAATCAATTCAAAAAGCATTGTTGCACAATACACAACCTCAAGTAACCGGTTATGACGGTTTGGTAAATATGCAGTTAATGGAAAAGTTAGAAAATAATTGAACCATAGATAATGTAACCCCAGGTTTTATGCCGGCGTTCACATAGTTTTTATAACAATTTTATAAATATATATAAATGAAAAAATACATACCCGGAAATATCCCAAAACTAAATTACGATTCTCTTACAAATAGCGAAATAAGTTTTACGGAAATAATTGAAGCCCGTTTGAGAGCTAGAGCAGGTAATCCTGTTGTGCATAGTATTCAAAATAGATTCATAAATAAGAAGGCGGAAAATAAATCTTCTTTAATACCTTCCAAAAGTGATATAGAAAAGTTGCTTAAAGATTTTAACAAATAACAAAGAATAATAATATTATTGATGACAATTAAAAAATGAAAAAATCCGATATAAATATTGCAGTTTTACTTGGTGGGGCATCACCGGAAAGAGCTGTATCCAAACAAAGCGGTAAAGCAATGTTTGAAGCAATTAGAAATTTAGGCTATAATGTTAAAGTTATTGATCCTGCTTATGGTTTGGAGCAGCCAGAAAAAACAGAAGATTATTTTAGTGATTGTGATTGCTCGGTAATTTATAACGATAATTATATTAAAGCCATTAACTCAAAATTATTTGATGATATAGATTTGGCGGTAATTGCTCTTCATGGTAAATGGGGCGAAGACGGAACTATACAATCTTTATTAGAATTAAGAGGAATAAAATATACCGGTTCTACTGTGCTGGGCAGTGCATTATCAATGGATAAAGTACGTTCTAAAATTATGTTTTCGCATTTTAACGTTACAACACCCAAATGGATTGAAGTAACAAGACAAACCAATACGGAAAAAATTAATAAAATGATAAATGAAAAATTCGGATATCCCTGCATAATAAAACCGAATGACCAAGGTTCTACTATTGGATTAACAAAATGCAAATCGGAAAAAGAATTGGAACAAGCTGTTTTGGAATCTTCTCAATTTTCTAAAAGAGTTCTTATTGAAGAGTTTATTCCCGGACGTGAAGTTGCTGTTGGAATAATTAATAATACACTTTTACCCGTTCTTGAAATAATTCCAAAACATGAATTATATGATTACGAATGTAAATATACAGACGGAATGACCGATTACATTGTGCCGGCGGATATTTCAAAATCGTTAGAAGATGAATTAAAAAAACAAACTAAAATTGCTTTCGATTCTCTTGGCTGTAAAGATTACGGACGTGTTGATTTTAGAATAGATAAAAATAATATTCCTTTCTGTCTTGAAGTAAACACATTACCGGGAATGACATCGCATAGTCTTGTTCCCAAAATGGCAAAAGCTATGGGAATTGAATTTGAAGAATTGATTGATATGATAATAAATTCTGCATTATGAAAAGTAAAAATTTAGCAAATAGAAATTTATTTAAAATAGGTTTTATTGTTGTAATTGTATTATTTGTTTTATATCTGATTTTTAATAAATTCGGACTAATAAAATATTATCAACTTCACAGTGAAATAAATTCGATTGAAAAACGCATTCAAGATGCCGACGCTCAAATTAAACAATATGATAAAGATATTAAATCATTAAAAAATAATGACTCTAAATTAGAAGAAGTTGCAAGAGAAAAATTTCACATGAAAAAGAAGAACGAAAAAGCATTTCAATTTAAGGATAAGAAAGAAAAATAATTTGCGACTTTAAACAATAATTGAAGATGTAATTCAATCTTCCGGTAATCCAAATTTTTTGTTGCGGGATGTTAACTTAACAGATAATTTGTTTTAGCCTTTATATCAATGAGTCCAATATAAAAAGGTCAACCAAATAAATAATGAAAATAAAAATTCCACAAGTACCGCTTGCCGAAAGAATAAGACCCAAAACACTGGACGAGTTTACAGGACAGAAAAAATTAGTCGGCGTAGGAAAACCTATTCGCTTAATGATTGAAAACAATGCTTTAAGTTCCTTTATTCTTTGGGGTCCGCCCGGAACAGGCAAAACAACAATTGCAAAAATAATTTCGCAAACAACCGATTCTGACTTTTATCAATTAAATGCTGTTTCTGCCGGCGTTAAAGATGTTAGAAATGTAATTTCAACGGCAAAACTAAATAAGGAAAGTTTCAAAAAACGTACAATTCTTTTTATTGATGAAATTCATCGTTTTAATAAAGCTCAACAAGATGCTTTACTTTCCGCTGTGGAATCCGGTCTTATAATTTTAATAGGAGCTACAACGGAAAACCCTTCTTTTGAAGTTATTCCCGCATTACGTTCCAGAGCAAGAATTTATGTTCTGGAAGAATTAACGAAAGAAGATTTATTAAGAATTATAGATTTTGCACTTAATAAAGATGAGTTTCTTAAAGAATTAAACATTTCAAAAATTGATAAAGATTATTTGATTTTTACTTCCGGCGGAGATGCCCGCACATTATTGGGAATTCTCGAATCCGCCGTAATTCAAGAAGTTGAAAAAGATAAAATTGAAATAACAAAAAAAGTAATTGATAATGTTTTACAATATAAAAATGTTAATTACGATAAAAACGGAGAAGAGCACTACAATATAATTTCCGCATTCATCAAAAGTTTACGCGGAAGTGATCCCGATGCGGCACTCTACTGGATGGCAAGAATGCTGGAAGGTGGTGAAGACCCTAAATTTATTGCCCGCAGAATGCTTATACTTGCTTCCGAAGATATTGGCAACGCATCGCCAAATGCTTTGGTGCTTGCGGAAACAACT
>JALSNL010000360.1 GCA_026987055.1 Melioribacteraceae bacterium
CTAACTATTTTATCTTCAATTGATGGACAATATCTTGGACCGGCACCATTAATTAAGCCGGTAAACATTGGCGAACGATCAAAACCGGTTTCTAAAATTTTATGAACGTTTTCATCGGTATAAGTAATATGACAACTAACTTGTGGTAAAAACGGGAATTTGCTTTTATCAGTTCTTAAAGAAAACGGTTGTGGATTTTCATCTCCGGGTTGTTCTTCCAATACATCAAAATTTATAGAGTCTTTTAAAAGTCTTGGCGGTGTACCGGTTTTTAATCTATCCGAATCAAAACCCATGTTTACCAAGGATTCTGTCAAACCCAAAGCAGCATCTTCACCAAACCGACCTCCTTCTTTTGCATTTAATCCTGTATGCATAATTCCATTTAAAAATGTACCTGAGGAAACAATTGCCGCTTTACAATTTATTATTTTGCCGGTCTTGGTTTTTACCGCAATTACTTTTTTGTTTTCTTCTATAATTTCTATAACGGAACCTTCTATAACTTCCAAATTCTTTGTTGCTAAAACAACCCTTTGAGCTTCTTCGGAATAAAGTTTTCTATCGGATTGACATCTGCCAGCCCAAATAGCCGGACCTTTTGATTTATTAAGAGTTCTAAACTGAATACCGGTTTTATCGGCAATCAAACCCATTACTCCACCCAAAGCATCAATTTCATGAACCAAATGCCCCTTTGCGCTTCCACCAATTGCCGGATTGCAGGACATTCTGCCAATGCCGTTTTTTTCCATTGTAACCAAAGCTACACTTAAACCCATATTTGCCGGTGCTACGGCAGCTTCTATTCCGGCATGACCACCACCAATTACAACAATATCATAACTTTTCATAATTACTACTTTCTTTTATTGTGTTTCACGTGAAACCTTTTATTCAAATATGATAATACTTATAACAAATGTTTCACGTGAAACTTTTTATTTCCCGATACAAAACTTTGAAAAAATATTATTCAAAATATCATCTGTTGAAACAAGTCCTATAATTTCCCCGAGAGAATCTATTGCATTTCTTAAATGAACAGAAATAAACTCCCCTGTTAAATTTTCAGCAATTGCTTTTTTTCCATCATTTAAAAATTCTATTGCTTTATTTAAAGAGTTTTTATGTCTAACGTTTGTTACTATTGCATTTTTTTCTGAAAAAATTTCACGTCCAAAAGATTTTTCTCTCAAGGCATTAAAAAATAAATTCATTCCTTCACCGGTTTTTACTGAAACCAAAATTTCATTATCTTCCGGTTCTATATTTTTCAAATCAATCTTATTGGTTACCTTAATAGTGTTTTCTTCTTTTGTAAGTTTTAATATTTCTTGATATAATTCTTTTGGAAAACTATTTTGTACATCGTTTATAAGAACAACAACATCTGCATTTTTAATAGCTTTTCTACTTCGCAAAACTCCTTCTTTCTCAATTTCGTCTTTTGTTAGTCTTATTCCTGCAGTATCAAAAATATGAAATAAAACTCCGTCAATAGAAACTTCTTCTCTTATAACGTCTCTTGTTGTTCCCGGAATGTGGCTGACAATTGCTCTTGATTCTTTAAGAATGAAATTCAACATGGATGATTTACCAACATTGGGCTTTCCTACCAAAGCAACATTTACACCATCTTTAATTATCTTTCCAATTTTATAGGAATCAACCAAAATTTGTAATTCATTAATAATTTTATCAATTCTTTGTTCTACTTCTTTATATGAAATAAACTCCAACTCCTCTTCTGCAAAATCCAACTCAAGTTCAAGCATTGAAGAAGCATTAACTAACATTTCTCTAAGAAAGTTAATTTTTGATGAAAGCAAACCGTCAAGCTGATTTCTTGCACCTTTTAGAGATGCATTTGTTCTGGAATTAATTACATCAACAACAGCTTCGGCTTGCGATAAATCCATTTTTCCATTTAGGAAGGCTCTTTTTGTAAACTCACCCGGTTCCGCAAGTCTAATATCTAACTGAATTAATCTCTCAATAATTTTTTGCGTAATTAACGGATTTCCATGTGTACTTATTTCTACGGAATCTTCCCCTGTATATGAATTTGGATTTTTAAATACGGAAACCAAAACATCATCTATTATATTGTTTTCTTTATCAAAAATTTTACCGTAATGTATGGAGTTTGGTTTAGCTTTTTCTAAATCGGTTTTACCTTTAAATATCTTACTTGTTTTTTCAAGACATCCTTGTCCGCTTATTCGAATTACAGAAATAGC
>JALSNL010000361.1 GCA_026987055.1 Melioribacteraceae bacterium
TTTAAATCGATATTAAAGCTGGGTCCCAAAGCTATAATAATGACACTTACAGGAACACTAGGAGTTATAATTGGCGGACCGTTTGCAATTTTTATTGTATCAAAAATTTCACCGGATATAATTATTAGTAACGGACCTGAAGCAACCTGGCGCGGACTTTCCACAATAGCCGGCAGCTGGATTGGTGGCGGAGCAAATCAAACTGCAATGAAAGAAGTTTTTCATGTTACCGATTCCGTATTTTCAGCTATCATTGCAATCGATGTTTTAACTTACAGTATTTGGATGGCAATTCTTTTATATGGTGCCGGAATTAATGATAAGATTAATAAATTTTTAAAAGCAGATACATCTTCTCTTGATAAAGTAAGAGCGAATATTGAAAAAGAAACTACCGAAGAACTAAAATCAACAAATTTAAATGATTTGTTAAAACTTCTGGCTACCGGTTTTGGAGTTACAGGTTTTTCTCATTTTCTTGCAGATATAATTGCACCCTTTGTTAAAAATAATTATCCTCAGCTTGCTAAGTTTAGTTTAACGTCACATTTCTTTTGGATGATAATTATTGCTACTACTTTGGGCTTATTATTAAGTTTTACAAAAGTACGCAAATTGGAACAACACGGAGCATCAAAAATCGGCAGTTTATTTCTTTACATTTTAATTGCTACAATTGGAATGAAAATGGAGATATTAGGCTTTTTCAAAAATTTTGATTTAATTTTAATTACAACAATCTGGATTACTTTTCACGCACTTCTATTAATAATTGTCGGCAAACTTATTAAAGCTCCTTTTTTCTTTATTGCTGTTGGCAGTCAGGCAAATATTGGTGGAGCTGCATCTGCTCCCATTGTTGCCGCAGCTATTTATCCTTCTCTGGCAACTGTTGGTGTTTTGCTAGCGGTAGTTGGTTACGCTTTAGGAACTTATGGTGCTTGGCTTTGCGCCATTTTAATGCAGATGGTTTCTCCATAAATTATTTTTTAATAGTAAACTTTGTAATTTTATTATTACTTTAATTTTTAATTTTTTATAAACTAAAATATATGATACTAAAACATTTCTTCTTCCTCTGTTTAATTTTTACTACAAATTATTTTGCACAATCGGTTGAATTTTTCGGGAAAGCAATTCCCGGCAGTATTATTGTCGGGAAAGGTGAAAAAATTATTTCAGTTCGTTTGGATACTACAGATATTCCTGTTGATAAAGACGGTTATTTTATTTTCGGTTTTGATAGAGACGACACCACAACACATTATCTAATCGTTCAATTTAATGGCAAATCTGTTATTAAAAAATTTATACTGCCTAAAAGGAAATATAAAATTCAAAGAATAAACAGAATGAAAAAAAAATTTGTTACCTTACCGAAAAAAGATTCCATAAGAGTTGCGAAAGAAAGGGTAATAAAAAAACAAGCAAGAGCGGAAATTGGTAAGCTCAAAAAAGCTTTATACAAAAGCGGATTTATTCGCCCGATAAAAGGCGGAAGGTTATCAAGTGTTTTCGGAAGTCAAAGAATTTTAAATGGAATACCTAAAAATGCACATAACGGAATTGATATTGCCGTACCGCGTGGAACTCCGGTAAAAGCTATGGCAGATGGAATTGTAAGACTTTCTGCAAATAATTTTTATTATTCCGGAAATTTCATTTTGTTAGATCACGGTCAAGGTTTGAATTCTTTTTATCTTCATTTAAGTAAAAGTTTTGTAAAGGAAGGTCAGTACGTAAAGAAAGGTGAAATTATTGGTAAGGTTGGAACTACCGGAAGATCTACCGGTCCGCATTTACATTGGGGCGTGCAATGGTTTAATAAAAGAGTAGATCCGCAATTATTATTAAAAATAAAGGAGCCGTTTAAGTGAAACTTTTAATTTTTTACACAACAAAATTTGCATACAAAACAAGTAAAAAAGGTTTAAGTAATGTTGACGATATTAACATAGAAGAAACAATAGAAAACTCTATTGTAGGTTTTATACAAGTTGAAGAAAAAGATATTGAAAACAGCAATTACGTTGAAACCAAATTGGTTAAAAACTTAAAATGGGCTGCTAGAAAAAACGAAACAAACAGAATAATTTTACATTCGTTTAATCATTTATCAACAAGCAGTGCTTCTCCGGAATTTACAAAAGAATTATTTGATAAAATTGAAGAACGATTAAAAAATT
The DNA here is from genome assembly GCA_026987055.1 of Melioribacteraceae bacterium. Classification (GTDB taxonomy): domain Bacteria; phylum Bacteroidota; class Ignavibacteria; order Ignavibacteriales; family Melioribacteraceae; genus JALSNL01. The sequence continues at coordinate 2,187 of JALSNL010000361.1, forward strand.
CCGGTTACGAAACTTCACAAACACCTTTCGGATATTTTTTGGATTTGAATATGCAAGCTCCCGGTAAACCTTTAGCTAGAATATTCAAAGAGTTCTGAGAAAGACGAAACGAAAGGAATGTTTATATATTTCAAAAGTCGGGCAATAAAATTTGCCCGACTTAAAAATATCTGTTACTAGTTATTTCTTTTTATAATTTACTGCTGCAAGACCGGGATAAATAGCAGTAGTATCAAGTTCTTCTTCAATTCTTAACAATTGATTATATTTTGCAATTCTATCGCTTCTACTTGCGGAACCGGTTTTAATTTGCCCGACATTTGTAGCAACGGCAATATCTGCAATAGTTGTATCTTCCGTTTCACCGGAACGATGACTGATTACATTAGTAAAGCCGGCACGTTTAGCCATTTCAATAGCTTCTAATGTTTCCGTTAAGGTTCCTATTTGGTTTACTTTTATTAAGATAGAATTACTTATGCCTTCTTTAATTCCTCTGGCAAGTTTATCGGTGTTGGTAACAAAAATATCGTCTCCAACCAACTGTACTTTACTTGCTAAAGCGTCTGTCATTTTCTTCCAACCTTTCCAATCATTTTCGTCAAGTCCATCTTCAAGAGAAACAATAGGATATTGTTTTATTAATTTTTCATAAATCTTAATCATATCATCAGCAGATTTTAAAGATTTATCGGATTTAAAGAAAACATATTTCTTTTTCTTTTTATCATACATTTCACTTGCTGCAACATCCATAGCCAAACTTATATCTTTACCCGGTTTATATCCGGCTTTAGTAATTGCTTCCAAAATAATTTCCAAAGCTTCTTCGTTGGATTTTAGATTCGGTGCAAATCCACCTTCATCGCCGACTGAAGTATTATAACCTTTTTTCTTAAGTACTGATTTTAACGAATGAAATGTTTCGGCTCCCATTCTTAAAGCTTCTGCAAAAGTTGGTGCACCATGAGGCATTACCATAAACTCTTGAAAATCTACAGTATTATCTGCATGCGAGCCACCATTTAGAATGTTCATCATTGGAACCGGTAAAACACGTGCACTCGTTCCGCCAATATATCTGTACAAAGGTAAGCCCAAAGCTTCGGCTGCTGCCTTTGCACAAGCAAGCGAAACACCTAGAATTGCATTTGCTCCTAATTTAGCTTTGTTCGGAGTTCCGTCAAGTTCAATTAAAAAATTATCAATGCCAACTTGATCGGTTGCATCAAAGTCAATTAATAAATCTGCAATAATATCGTTAACATTACTTACTGCTTTAAGTACGCCTTTGCCGCCGTATCTTTTTTTCTTTTTGTCTCTTAATTCAACTGCTTCATGTTCACCGGTAGAAGCTCCACTTGGGACTGCTGCTCTGCCTATTACACCGGATTCTAATAATACTTCAACTTCTACAGTTGGGTTACCTCTCGAATCAAGAATTTCTCTTGCTAGAATGTCAATAATTGTTGTCATGATTTTTGCTTCCTTATAATAAAAAATGATTTTTTAGTTAATTTATTATGGTATTTGTGTCTCAATATCGTTCTTTTTGTGATATATGTCACATTATCAAACAATTAATAATTGTAAAATAATTAGTTGAAATTTCGAATATACTAAAATACATAAATTAATTTATAGTTTATTAAATAAGGGGATGAATATGAAACATTTTTACAAGTATTTACTAACTACTATATTTGTTACGGTAGTTATTAGCTTTCTAAACATACCAAACCATTCTATAAAGATAGAATTGCCAAAAGAAAGAGCTGCCGGAACAGAAGATAATCCCTTTGGTGCTTCCGAATATCGTTATGAAATGATAAAAGGACAAGCTGATTATATTAATCCGCTAGCACGAAGAAGAGCAATTGATTATACAAAAAAACATCTAATCAATCACTCGCTTAAAAAAGGGGAATCAATTGGCAATTGGCAAGCATTAGGTCCGGGCAATATAGGCGGACGCATAAGATCAATTATAATCCGTCCTTCAAATCCAAATCATATTTTAATTGGAGCAGTAGCCGGCGGTATCTGGAAATCTACTGATGGTGGTGCAACATGGACACCAAAAATAGATGACAGTGATCCTATTTCCATAAGTTGTATGGTTAATGATGGAGACGTTGTATATGCCGGTACCGGTGAAGGATGGAGTAATATTGATGCGGTTTACGGTGGTGGTATTTATAAATCTACTGATTTTGGTGAAACTTGGACCTTATTGCCGAGTACGTTATCAAACAACGGTTGGGATTTCAAAACAGTAAGATCTATCCGGTTAGATTCTGACGGAAACGTATATGCTGTTACAAGAGCAATAAACTATAAAGGTGGAGTTGGCGGCTACTACACAAATGGAGGGTTATACAAATCTACTGACGGTGGAAGCTCTTGGACGAAAATTAGCCCGACAAGCCTGCTCCGTTATTACACCGGAACAGATGTAATTCCTGTTACACCTACAACAATTTTATTTGCAACTTATGCTGGTGATATGTTCAGAACCACAGATAACGGTGCTACTTGGGATTCTGTACTTACCGGTTTACCAACAGACCAAGAAACTTTCAATAGAATAGCTATGGCTCAGGACCCCAATAATGCAAATACAGTTTATGCTGTATATTCCGCTAGGTCAAGCAGTTCACCTTATTACGGATTAAGAGGCATTTTTAAAACAACGAATGGTGGTTTAACTTGGACTGAATTGCCTAGACCCGGAAATCTAGCAACTACTGGTGGATCTTATCTGGGTGGTCAAGGATGGTATGATAATGTTATATCTGTGGATCCTCATAACTCAAATAATATTTATGTTGGTGGTGTTGAAGATATGAAATCTACTGATGGTGGCCAACATTGGTCCCAAATTACTTATTGGATCTCTTCAAGTTCAGCACACGCAGATCATCATGCTATTGTGTTTGATCCGAATACGGCAGATGTTGTTTATGATGGCAATGATGGAGGAATTTATAAGAGTACAAATGGCGGTACTAATTGGACAGATCTAAATAACGGTTTGGAAATAACACAATTTTACGGAGGTGCCGTTGAAGCTAACGGAAGTAATTACCAAGGCGGAACGCAGGATAACGGACACTTAAAATATAACGGGAGCGGAACATCTTGGACTGAAATAAAAGGCGGTGACGGTGGCTATGCTGAAATTAGTCAAACCAATTCTCAAGTTGCTTATGAAGAATATGTTTATTTGGATATTAGTAAAACTACAGATGGTGGGAACACATGGAATGATGCACAAAACGGATTAACAGATGCCGGCGATGGTAATGTTTGTTTATTTATTGCTCCTTTTTCAATGAATCCTGAAAACTCCGATGTACTTATTGCCGGCTCAGATAATGTTTGGGTTACAACAGATGCCGCTGCAAATTGGTCTTCTTCTAGCAATACACTTTCAACAGGTGAAAAAGTTAGTGCTGTTACAATTGTTAATGCTGCAGCACCATATTTATCTTTTGCCGGAACAACCGATGGAAAAGTATTTAAGTCAACTAATTCCACAGCTCCGGCTGCAAGTGGTGGAGAGGGATTAGAAAAAACAAATGCTACTTGGACGGAAATTACACCTCCCGGAAACAATGGGGCTTGGGTTAGAAGAATTACAGTTGATTTGAATGATAAAAATAAAATATACGTGTGTTATTCCGGTTACAATAATGACGGTGTAACACCTTCACGTCATGTTTATTATTCAAGCGATCAAGGAGCAAATTGGTCTGATATTTCCGGCAATTTACCTGACGTTCCCGTACATAGTTTGGTTATTGATAATGATAATCCGCAAAAATTATATATTGGAACCGAAACCGGGGTATATGAAACAAGTGATAGAGGCGGAACTTGGACTAAAAAAGGAAGCGGAATGCCCGATTTTGCACCTGTTGACCAATTGGTTTTACAATCCGGCACAAATAAATTATTTGCATTTACTCATGGCAGAAGTGTATTTGTAACAGATTCTCCATTACCGGTGGAATTAACAACTTTTAAGGCTAATATTAATTCTAAGAAAAATATTGAATTACTTTGGGAAACCGCTACGGAAGTTAACAACTATGGTTTTGAAGTAGAACGAAAATTTGCGAATGAAGAATGGAGTAAGATTGGTTTTATAGAAGGACATGGCAATAGTAATTCAACAAAACTTTATTCATTTATCGATAAAAATATTAGTAATAATCGTAAAGTTTACTATCGCCTAAAACAATTGGATATTGATGGTAGTTTTGAATATTCCAAAGTTGTAGAAGTAATAATTCCTTTACCGAATAATTTTGAGTTATCTCAAAATTACCCGAATCCGTTTAACCCTACAACTACAATACAATATTCAATCCCAAGTCAACAAGCAACATCTCAACTTGTGCAATTAACGGTTTATGATGCACTCGGAGAAAAAGTAGCAACACTTGTTAATAAAAAACAACAACCCGGAAATTACCAAATTAATTTTGATGCCTCTAACCTATCAAGCGGTATTTATTATTATCAACTTAAAACAAAAAACTATTCGCAAATTAAGAAAATGATATTATTAAGATAAATATCAATTATTACTGAATTATAGGGAGATAAAATTAAATTTTCATCTCCCTTTTTATTTTTAAATAAATTTTTCTTAAAATAATACTAAGTTTGAAATACAAAATTTCCACATCAAAAAGAAGAAGATATGATTAAATCGATATTAGATAATGATTTGTATAAATTTACAATGCAGAATGCCGTAATGAAACTTTATCCGCATTCTAAAGTAAAGTATAAATTTATCAATAGAGGAAAAGATAATTTTCCAAAAGGATTTAAACAAAAGTTAGAAGAAAAGATAGAACAACTTGCCAGGTTAAATTTAACTTCGGATGAAGAAAAGTTTTTGAATCAAAAATGTTATTTCCTTGATCCCGTTTATATAGATTTTTTAAAAGGCTATAAATATAATCCCGAAGAAGTAAAGATTACTCAAAGAGGTAAAAAATTATCAATAGAAATTGAAGGTTACTGGTTCAGAACAATTCTTTGGGAAGTGCCTCTTTTGGCTCTAATTTCAGAGCTTTACTTCGAGCTGGAAAATTCGATAAAACCAAACATAGCTACTTTGCAAAAATATAATATTGCAAAAGCAAAAAAGTTCGAAAAGCTTGAGGCAAAATTTGCAGATTTCGGCACAAGACGGAGATATTCGTTTTCAAATCATTTTAAAGTAGTTGAAACATTAAAAAAATATTGCCCGAAAACATTTATAGGAACAAGCAATGTTTACCTTGCATACAAATTAAACCTTACTCCAATAGGTACGCAAGCGCACGAGTGGTTTATGTTTCATGCCGCCAAATACGGATTTAAGATGGCAAATTCAACGGCTCTTGGACGCTGGGTGGATGTATATCACGGTAATTTGGGAATTGCTTTATCCGATACTTTTACTACCGAAGCATTCTTGGAATCTTTTGATACTATGCATGCAAAGTTATTTGACGGTGTAAGACAAGATTCCGGTAATCCGATTGAATTTGCTAATCTAATGATAACTCATTACAAAAAATTAAGAATCAATCCAAAGTTAAAAACAATTGTTTTTTCAGATGCATTAAATTTTGAAAAAGTTAAAGAAATAGAAAAAAAGATTAAAAATAAAATAAATACTTCTTACGGAATCGGAACAAATTTATCTAATGATATACCCGGAATTAAACCGTTAAACATTGTAATTAAAATGATTGCCGCGGCTCCGTATGGTAATGATTGGGTCTCAACTATAAAACTTTCGGATGTAAAAGGGAAAAACACCGGCAGTAGAGAAAGTATAAATTTAGCAAAACAAGTATTGGGAATAAAAAAATAAAAATGAAAAAAGCATTAATAGTTGTTGATGTTCAAAACGATTTTTGTGAAGGTGGAGCGTTGGAAGTAAAAAATGGGAATGAGGTTATTCCCGTTATAAACAAGCTTATAGAATCAAATATTTTTGATTTTATAATTGCCACCCAGGATTGGCATCCGCGTAATCATAAAAGTTTTGCATCAAACCATAAGAATAAAAAAGTTTACGATGAAATTAAATTAAACGGAATTACTCAAGTATTGTGGCCGGATCATTGCATTCAAAGAACAAAAGGAGCCAAATTTCACAACGAATTAAATTTGGGAAACAATTATTTTGTTTTTAAAAAAGGAAAAAATCCCGAGATAGATAGCTATAGCGGATTCTATGAAAATGACCATAAAACATCTACCGGACTTAAAGAATTTTTACGAAAGCATAAAATAGAAGAGGTTTATATAACAGGCTTAGCTACAGATTATTGTGTAAAGTTTACCGCAATAGATGCAGCAAAAGAAGGTTTTAAAACATTAGTTGTAAAAGATGCAGTACGCGGTGTTAATATTACTAAAAATGATTCCCAATTAGCATTTGAAGAAATGAAAAAAAACGGATGTAAAATTTTAAGTTCAAAACAAATTTTAAATAAAAAATAAATTTTAACTTAATTTCATTTTGCATAAATTGCCGTTAAGAATTTGGAAGTTTTTAATGATTATGCCCCGGTAGCTCAGCAGGATAGAGCGTCGGTTTCCTAAACCGTAGGTCGGAGGTTCGAATCCTCTCCGGGGTACAAAAAAAGCTCTACAATATTGTAGAGCTTTTTCCATAAAAAATAATATCAAAAATTAAGATTTAACCCATTCTTTCTTTTTGCTTTCACTAACTCTTGTATAATATTTAGAATGGTTGTATTTATTATAAGATCTATATCCACTATTAAAGTCAAAATTATTAAGTACACATCCAATAAAAGATTTTTGTCCGTGCCCTGTAAGTTGTGTTGTGGCTTCTTCTAACCAATCCACTTCTGTTTTTTCTGCAAATACTACAAGAATGGTCATATCTACAATGTGAGATAAAATTTCAGCATCCGTTATTGTCATTACCGGAGGTGAATCAAGAATTACAACATCAAATTCACGCTTTAGTTTCTCTATAAAATCTTTCATCTGTTCGGAACCGAGAATTTCAGATGGATTAGTCGGTATGGTTCCGGCAGCAATATAAAAAAGATTTTCAAAATCGGTTTTTCTAACAATATCTTCAAATGACGCTTGTTTAAATAAATAATTTGTAAAACCAGGTGATTTTTGACCACCAAAAACTTCATTCACTCTAGGTATTCTAAGATCACAATCTAACAAAATTGTTTTCTTGTTAGCTTGAGCAAAACTGGCAGCTAGATTAG
>JALSNL010000362.1 GCA_026987055.1 Melioribacteraceae bacterium
GGTTGATCTGTTACTTCTCCGCGTGGAGCTGCTTCGGCTTCTTCTTCCGGTTCAAACGAACCTTGTTTTGCGGTTTTAATTAAATTATAAACCATTACCAATAAACCTATATAATAGATTGATCCACCAATAGATCTCATTATATACATAGGAACAATTTGTAGTACGGTTTCTAAAAAGTTAGGATATTTTAATAAACCTAACGGTGTAAACTCTTTCCACATTAAAGATTGTGCAATACCAGACCACCACATTGGAATAACCCACATTACTATACCTAATGTTCCAATCCAAAAATGTGCGTTAGCTAATTTTTTTGAGTATAACTCAGTTTTCCATAATTTAGGAACTAACCAATATAACATTCCAAATGTCATAAATCCGTTCCAGCCTAATGTACCAACATGCACATGAGCAGGAATCCAGTCAGTAAAATGTGCTAAGGCATTAACATTTTTTAATGATAACATCGGACCTTCGAAAGTTGACATACCGTAAGCGGTTACACCAACAACAAAGAATTTAAGAACAGGATTATCTCTGACTCTATCCCAAGCACCTCTTAAAGTAAGTAAACCATTGAGCATACCGCCCCAAGAAGGCATCCACAACATAACTGAGAAAACAACACCAAGAGATTGAGCCCAATTAGGAAGTGCCGAATATAACAAATGATGAGGTCCAGCCCAAATGTAAATAAAAATTAAAGTCCAAAAGTGCAGTATGGAAAGTTTATAAGAAAAAATCGGTCTGTTTGCCGCCTTAGGTAAAAAATAGTACATTAAACCGAGGAACGGCGTTGTTAAAAAGAAAGCAACCGCATTGTGCCCGTACCACCATTGAACCAAAGCATCTTGAATACCTGCATAGACAGGATAACTTTTCAAAAATGTTACCGGTAATTCCATAGAGTTACCAATATGTAACACAGCTACGGTAACAAAGGTAGCTATATAAAACCAAGCTGCTACATAGATGTGTTTTTCTCTTCTCTTAATCAAAGTACCAATCATATTAATACCGAAAACAACCCAAACCACAGCAATCATAATATCAATCGGCCATTCAAGTTCAGCATATTCTTTTGAAGTAGTTATTCCTAAAGGAAGAGTTATAGCAGCAAAAACAATTATTAATTGCCAGCCCCAAAAGTTAATTCTACTGAGAGTGTCACTAAACATTCTTGCTTTAGTAATACGCTGTAACGAATAATATACAGCGGTAAAAATAGCATTACCAACAAATGCAAAAATTGCGGCATTGGTATGCAAAGGTCTTAAACGACCAAAAGTAGTAAATGGTAGTCCCAGGTTAAGTGCCGGCCAATAGAGGGCTATGGCAATCCACAATCCCACTAGAAGCGCAACAAGACCCCAAACAACCGTTGCTATAATAAACATCTTAACAATCTGGTTGTCATATTTGAACTTCTCAACATTCATAGACAAATGCTCCTTATTTAGTTAATAATATATTGTATATGTGAAATGGATGTTATGCATCATTACCACTTTTGGTTTTTTCATCTTTTTTCTTAGTAACTTCATTATCAAATAAAATTCTTACTGATGGTGTATAATTATCTTTATATTGACCGGTTTTAACCGACCAAAAATATGCCGCTAAAAACATAAGAGCTACAAAGGTACTAAATCCTATTAAAACAAAAATTACAGACATTTACAATAATCCCCTTCTTTTAGCAATTAAATTAGTTGTTAATGTTGTAAAAATAACAACTGAAATTGAACTCAACGGCATTAATATTGCTGAAATTACCGGGGAAAGTATTCCTTGAACTGCAAAACTAAGCCCAACAATATTATACACAAATGAAATAATAAAACTTACGATAACAATATTTTTACTTGTCTTGGAAAATTTGATAAATGTATTAAGCTTACCAAAAGACTTAGCATCCAAAATACCATCACAAGCAGGAGAAAAATTATTTATATTTTCCGCTATTGAAATACCAACATCGCTGGTTTTTAAAGCACCGGCATCGTTTAAACCGTCTCCTATCATTAAAACTTTTTCGCCGTTCTTTTTTAATTTTTCTATATATGAAAGTTTTTTGTAAGGTGTTTGTTTAAACAGCATTTTAGTGTTTGCAGGAAAAACTTCTAACAACCTTTTCCTTTCACTATCATTATCTCCGGAAAGTATAGACAAGCGGTAATAATTTTTTAAATAAGAAATAACTTGTTTTAATTTTTTTCTATAAGAGTTACTTACGGAAAAAATTCCTTTGAATTCATTATTTATAGATAAATAAACCTTTGTTGATAAATTAGATTTGTTATTGTCTTGATTTTCCGTTACAAATAAGCGGGAACCTATCTGCACTTTATTTCCATCTATTTCCGCATAAATTCCTTCACCGGGAATTTCTTTATAATTATTAACTTCTAAAAACACACTTTCATTAAATAAGTCGGAAATATTTTTACTTAACGGGTGAGATGAATTTCTGACTAATGACTTCACCAATTGTTTTTCATAATTAGATAAATTTTTACCATCGTATTTAATTTCAGCATTTCCGGTTTCCGTAATTGTACCGGTTTTATCAAAAACAATTGATGTAATTTCCGCTAATTTTTCTATAACATGTGTACTTTTAATATATAAATTATTTTTACCAAAAATTCTTAAAGTACTGCCTAAAGTAAAAGGAGTTGACAAAGCCAAAGCACATGGACAAGCAATTATTAATACGGAAGTAAAAGCATTAAACGCCAGTGCCGTGCTTTGAGGCAACCAAAATAAACCGGCTACAGCTGCAATAGAAATTATAATAAATGTAAAATACTTGCTTACAACATTCACAAAAGCATCTATTTTGCTTTCATCATCCTTATCAAAAGCTTTATTGTTCCACAACTGTGTTAAATAACTTTGTGAAACATCTTTAATGGTTTCTACTTCAATTGCACCTCCGGTTTGTCTTCCTCCGGCGTAAATCATATCTCCGTTTACTTTTTCTACAGGATTCGATTCTCCTGTAACAAAACTATAATCAATATAAGCTTTACCATTTATAAGAATTGCATCTGCCGGAATAAGTTCACCGTTTTTAATAATGATTCTTTCACCAACTTTTAATTTTTCAACCGGCTTGGTTGTTTCTATTTTATTTTTGATAATTGTAACGGCAATTGGGAAATATGATTTATAGTTTCTTTCAAAATTTAACGAAGCATAGGTTTTATTTTGGAACATTTTACCTACAATTAAAAAGAAAACCAATGCAGTCATAGAATCCAAATAACCATGTCCGATACCGGAAAATATTTCATACAAACTGCGTAAGAATAAAACTAATATACCTAAGGAAATCGGGACATCTACATTAACAATTTTCTTTTTTAATCCTTTATAAGCGGAAATAAAATAATCATTGGCACTATAAAGAATTACCGGCAAAGCAAAAAGAACATTAAGATATTTAAATACCGGTCTAATTCCATCAAGCGGAATATCTACCGTTGCGAGATATTCAGGAAAACTAAACATCATAATGTTGCCTGCAGCAAAACCGGCTACACCAATCTTATACCATAACTTCTTATTTAGTATTTCCGATTTTTCTAATTCTTTTTCAGCTAAATTTAAATCGGGTTCGTATCCAATTGAGTCTAACAAAAGAACTACTTTTTTTAGAGATGTTTTTTCTTCATCATATTTTATGGAAACGGTTTTTTTAAGGAAATCGGCTTCGGAATGAATAATCCCTTCATCCATTTTATAAAGATTTTCCAAAATCCATATACAAGAACTGCAATGTGTTTGAGGTATGCTGAAAGTTACGGTGGTAATTTTTCCGTCGGTAAAATCGATTAGTTTTTCTTTTAGCTCAGCGTCGTCAAGGAAATCAAAATTTTTCTTTATATCACCTTTTTGATTTACTCCCGGATTACTATCTATATTATAGTAGTTACATAAATCATTGGCTTCAAGAAGTTCATAAACTGTTTTACAGCCGTTGCAGCAGAAAAGTTTATCCCCAATTCTAATTTTATCATCCGGACACTCTTCGCCACAATGGTAGCAAATCAAATCTTGCGATACTATTTTGTATTCTTCTACTAACAAATTACCACAAATTATATATTTAAATAATGTTTTTGCTTTGCTAAACCGGTATTCCGAACTAAATTGTACTATGTAAGCACTTTTTACATAAACGTGATAATAAATATAAAAATAATCTTACATAATATCCTAATTAAAAAAATAAAATAAATTTTCAATATCACTTTTTCCTTTTTGAAAAAAATGTATATTTCTTCGTAGTAAATAAATAAATTTTTCAAATAATACTTAATGTAATGTCAGAAGAAATAAAGAAGTTTACTAACTCTCCCGTGTTTGCAATTCTTAAATTAATTTTTTTCCTTTATCTTTTTTTCCTTAGTTTGGAATTGATGGGTGCGGGAATGAAAATGTTTGGGAAAGAATTTTCCAAAGCTTTAATTGAAACAACAACAAACCCTTTTATAGGTTTATTTATTGGAATTTTGGCAACTTCCATTATTCAAAGTTCATCTTCAACAACTTCAATGGTTGTTGCAATGGTTGCAGGCGGAGCATTTGGAGCAGATTCAGCCAGGGCAATAGAGTTGGCTATTCCAATTATTATGGGAGCTAATATTGGAACTTCTATTACCAATACAATTGCTTCTTTACCTCAAATAAAAAGAAGTAACGAATTCAAAAGAGCATTTGCTGCTGCCACTGTTCACGATTTTTTTAATTTTTTGAGTGTTATGGTTTTATTCCCTCTGCAATTAGCAACAAATTTTTTAGGTATTGCAGCATCTGAATTAGGAAGTATTTTCCAAGGTGTGGGCGGATTAAAATTTTTGAGTCCTGTAAAAGCAATTACCAAACCGGTTGGGAAACTAATTGAAAAAGAATTGGGAATTTATTTTAGTGATACACATGTAATTGCTTGGATTATGGTTGTTGTTGCACTAATATTTTTATTTGTTGCGTTAAAATTTATGGTGGATGTGTTAAAATCTATGGTAATTGAAAAAGCCAAAGCTTGGTTTGATAAATTTCTTTTCAAAAATTCAATTCGTGCACTTGCTGTTGGAACTTTATTGACCGTGTTAGTACAAAGCAGTTCCATAACAACTTCGCTGGTAGTTCCTATAGCAGGAGCCGGTCTTTTAACCTTAAGACAAATTTTTCCATATACACTTGGAGCAAATATAGGAACAACAGTTACCGCTATTTTAGCTTCGTTAGTTACAGGCAATATTACTGCCGTAACAGTTGCTTTTTCTCATTTATTATTTAATATTTTTGGAATTATTTTCTGGTGGCCGTTTAGAAAAGTGCCTCTTACAATTGCCGAGTTATTTGCAGAATATTCTACAAAGAATAAATTTATTCCGGTTATTTATATAATAGTAATGTTTTTTATTATTCCCATATCTTTTGTATTTTTATTTAGTTAGAAAAAGGGTAAAACTATGTTTAAAGAATTAATTTCCGTTTTTACAAGTGATAGTCTTATTGATAGAGCATATAAACGCATATTTGAAATGTTAGATTTAACACATAAAATGTTTATAGAAGCTAAGGACGTATTAAGAAAAACCGATAGTAATCAAATTAATTATGATATAAATGATCAGGATTTAGCTGTTAATAAATTTCAAAGGGAAGTACGCAAGGATATTTTTAATCACTTGGTTATGTCGGGTACCGAAACTTTAGCTTCCGATCTTGTTATTGTTAGTATTGTAATTGATTTGGAACGTATTGGGGATATTACTAAAAATATTGTTGAAATTGCTCAAAGTCATCCGGCAAAATTACATTCTAATTTATATGATGATAAAGTTGTTAAAATAGAAGAAGCCGTAGCAGAAAATTTTGACCAAACCATTATAGCTTTCAAAAATTCCGATGAAGTTTTAGGAAGAAAAATAATGAAAGAATACAGATGGATAAGCAGAGTAAGTGATGAAATTTTGGAATCACTTATGAAAGATGAAGATACGGAACTTAAAGCAAGCAGTGCGGTAGCTTTAGCTTTGTATATCAGACAATTAAAAAGGATTAATTCCCACCTTAAAAATATTACTTCAAGCGTTGTTAATCCTTTTCACAGAATTGGATACAGCCCGAAGAAAAAGAAAAAATAGCATTTTGCCACAAACTTACTTTGTGGCAAAATATCATAAATTATTTACGTCTTCTTCTGCGTGGTTTTGCTCTATCAAAGTCTTTTTGTGCCGGACGTCTGTTTTTTCTAAAGGACTTTTTGTTACTACGCTTTTCTTTATTATCGTTTGTTCTGGCCGAAGCAATTTCCAAAACAATTTTTCTGTTCTTCATTTTCTTATTTTTAAAACCATCCAGCAATTCGTCAGCATACTCGGAATCAGCTTCAAAAAAAGAAAAATTCTGCATAATATCTATTACACCAATATTAATATCTTTAATGCCTGAATAATCTTTAATCATTCCTATTACCATTACCGGTGTAAGATTATCGGTTTTACCTAAATTTAAGAAGAAACGCGTAAAACCTTCTTGAGAATTTCTGCCTCTTTTTGATCTTTTTCCCTCTTCCGGTTTATTCAGATCCGAAGTATTTTTATAGTAATCTAAAAATCTGTTAAATTCTACCGAAACAAATTTTTTAATTAACTCTTCTCTATCCAGCCATTCAAGTTTTTTCATTATTTCCGGAAGAAACGAATCTATTTGAGAATGATCTACTTCTACTTTTTCCATTCTATCTATTAGATGAAAAAGTTGTTTCTCACACACTTCTTTTCCTAAAGGAACATTTTTAATTTCAAACTTTTTACCAAGTTGTTTTTCAATTTGTCGTAATTTGTTTTTTTCACGCAAATTTGCAATTACAATTGAAGTACCAAACTTCCCTGCTCTTCCGGTTCTTCCGCTTCTGTGGGTGTATATCTCAAGTTCATCAGGTAAATTATAGTTTATTATATGAGTTAAATCACTAACATCCAAACCACGTGCAGCCACATCTGTAGCAACTAAAAGTTTTAAATGTTTTATTCTAAATTTATTCATCACCGCATCACGTTGTGCTTGCGATAAATCACCGTGAAGAGCATCTGCATTATAACCATCTTTCATTAACTTATCTGCAACTTCTTGAGTTTCTCTTCTGGTTCTGCAAAATACTATTCCGTAAATATTCGGATGAAAATCAACAATACGTTTCAGAGCCAAATACCTGTCACGTGCTTGTACAAAATATGATTCGTGATTTACATTTTGCGCACCTGTGTTTTTCTTTCCTGCCGTAATTTCTACAGGTGTTTTCATAAAACGTTTTGTCATTGCAAAAACTTCTTTCGGCATTGTAGCTGAAAATAGCAAAGTACTTCTATCTGAAGGTGTTTCGTCTATTATAGCATCCAGTTCATCTCTAAATCCCATATTAAGCATTTCATCAGCTTCATCTAAAACAACAACGTCAACATCGGAAAGATTTATTTTTCTTCTATTGATTAAATCAACCAATCTGCCAGGTGTGGCAGATACAATTTGTGCACCTTTTTTTAAATCTTTAATTTGTTTTTCGATACTTGAACCGCCAAATACCGCCGTTATTTTAATTTCCGGTTTATACTTACCTAACATCCTAAGATCATCGGCTATTTGTAAACACAATTCACGCGTAGGACTTAACACTAAATATTGTACCTTTTTTGAAGCAGGATTACTCTTTTGCAGCAAGGGAATTCCGAAAGCTGCCGTTTTACCCGTACCTGTTTGCGCTAATGCAATAATATCTTTGCTGTCTTTTTCCAAAAGCACAGGAATTGTTTTTTCTTGGATTGGTGTTGGTGTTGTAAATCCTAAATCATCTACAGCATCTAATATTTTTTTTTCAACACCCATTTCTTTAAAATCGATCATAAATTTCCTTAAATTATAAATATTTTTTACTTCATTACACGTTATTATAAATCAAAATCTTTCATTAAAAAAAGATTACCGTACATTTAATACAATGTACCTATTTACTTTTTTTCATTTCTGCTTTCTGATGTTGCTAAATAAAATCCGCTTTCTATTGGTGGATTTCCGGGAAAATTTGGAATGACAACAGTAAAACAAATGAAGAACTTTAATTGAATATTATAGAAGTTTATTAATTAACTTACAAAAATACTTAAAATTATTATCTATTCTAAGCATTACTTTTTAAATGTGCCGGATATCATAAAAAACATCTGAAAAATAAAATTTGGATTATTACTTATTTTTAATTACCCTGCACAGCTTTTTATAGTTATTTTTATAAAATAGATAAAACAAACATAATTCATTAGATTAAAAAGAAGGTAAATTTTGAAAGCAGTAAGAAACATTGCAATAATAGCTCATGTTGATCATGGCAAAACTACATTGATAGATCAACTACTAAAACAAAGTAATATTTTTAGAAAAAACCAAGTTGTACAAGACCAATTTTTAGATTCTAACGATTTGGAACGTGAACGCGGTATAACTATTACATCTAAAAATATTAGTATTCCGTATAAGGATATAAAAATTAATTTAATTGATACACCCGGTCACTCCGATTTTGGCGGAGAAGTTGAACGGGTACTAAAACTTGCCGATGGAGTTTTACTTTTAGTAGATTCGTTTGAGGGTCCGATGCCGCAAACCCGGTTTGTGTTGGAAAAAGCTCTTCATCTTCATCTAAAACCGATTATTGTTATAAATAAAATAGATAGACCTGATAACCGTCCTGAAGAAGTTCTTGACGAAATATACGATTTGTTCATAGACCTTGATGCCGACGAAGAACAATTAGATTTTCCGGTTGCTTATGCAAGTGGGAAAAACGGATGGGCTGTTACAAATCTGAAAGACGAACAAAAAGACCTAACACCATTGCTAGATTTAATTATCGAAAATATTCCGCAACCTGTTTATAAAGAAGGTTTAAGCCAGATGCAAATTACAACTTTGGATTACAATGACTATGTTGGGCGAATTGGTATCGGAAGAGTTTTTAGAGGGACACTCAGCAAAAAAACACCAACTAGTATAATTAAACGTGACGGTTCTATAAATAATATAAACATAAAACAAATATTTGTTTTTGAAGGATTGGAACGCATGGAAGTTGAAGAAGTTAATGCCGGAGATATTTGTGCTATTGTCGGCATTGAAGATATAGATATTGGCGATACAATTGCAGATAGCGAAAACCCCGAACCTATGCCTATTATTGCAATTGATGAACCTACAATCAGTATGAATTTTACCGTAAACACTTCCCCATTTTACGGACAAGAAGGGAAATATGTTACATCAAGACATTTGCATGATAGGCTACAAAAAGAACTTCAACAAAACGTTGCACTTAAAGTTGAAGATACAGGTTCGCCCGATACTTTTAAAGTCTCCGGC
>JALSNL010000363.1 GCA_026987055.1 Melioribacteraceae bacterium
TTCTTTTATAAATATCGGGATTGTTTTGAAGATTATTTTTATCAATTATTTCATCAAGAGAAGAAGGGAATAAAACCGCTTGATTTCTATTTACTCCTTTAATTTATTTCATACAATAAAGATACTGAAAATTAACGAAATAAACAAATTTTTTAACAAAATAAAACCCATTTTTTTTAACAAAATTTAGGATGGGTTTTTAGACAGTCTGACGGTTTGTGTAAGCGTAGTTGCGGATTTCAAGGTACTTACCTTTCAATTTATCACTAAACTTTGTACAAAGATACAAACTTTAATTTTATCACTAAACCCGCAATTACGTTTACATTTTGTTCTCTTTAGTTTTCTTAAAAATTTAGCTTTAAAATCTTTTCACTTTGTTTTTCTGTAATAAATTTTGGAGTTAATTTTGTTATAACATTTCTTAGAATACAAATTATTGAATTATTTGATTGTGCCATTTTTCCTAAAAGCCAACTTGTTTTTGTTACATAATTTGCTTTTTCTTTTCGTATTAATTGATATTTATAAAAAGCAGTTTCAATATTATTTTCTTCTTTTAAGCATATGCTCAATGCCATTGCACTTTCAATGGCTTGACAAGCTCCTTGTCCTAAATTAGGTGTGGTTGCGTGAGCTGCATCTCCTAAAAGACAAACATTTCCATTATACCATTTGTCAATTGGTTTTAAGTCCCAAATTTCATTGCAAAGAATTTCCTTTTTGTCTGTTTCTGCAATGATATTTTTAACTGTTTGAGGATAATCTGAGAATATTTGCTGTAAATCTTCATCTTTAGATTTAAACTTATCTTTATTTATTAGCCCAAACCAATACACTTCTTCTGGTGTAATATGCACAAACCCAAACCTATTTCCTTTACCCCAAATCTCATTTAATTCTTTCTTATATTTTTTGTCAATTCTGGCTTTTGAAATACCTCTCCAACAAACTTGTTTAGCATCTCTTAGTTCGGTGTTTTTAAAAATCGATTTTCTAACGTTAGAATGAATGCCATCAGCACCAATAACAAGTGTTGCATTATGACTTGTTCCGTCTTCAAATACTAAGTTTACATTTCCATTGTTTTGTTCTAAAGATTTTAATTTTTTATTTAGATGAATTTTAGTGTTACCAATATGATTAAGCAATATTTCGTGTAAACTTGCTCTATGAATTGCAACAGTTTTCACTTTATACTTTTCTTCAAATTTTTGAAGTTTTGCACTTGTAAGTACTTTTAGTTTTTTATTTAGAGCATTCATTGAATTGGTATAATTTCCCTGAAGCAAAATATCATCATACACACCTAATTCTTTATAGATTTGCATTGCATTTATAGCTAAATTTATTCCAGAACCCGCTTTTTTAAACGCTGGTGAATTTTCAAATATTTCAACTTCAAATCCTTTTTGAATTAATGCTATTGCAGTCGTTAAACCTCCAATTCCAGCTCCTATTATTGTTATTTTATTCATTTTATAGTTAAATTTAGGTCAAAGTTACTAAAAATAATTGAAGTTAGGTCAAGTTTACTATTTTAATTATCTTTGTAGTATGAAAAATACCAAAGAAATAATATTAACTACTTCTTTAGAACTATTTAATACATATGGTTTGTCAAAAGTAACACTTAGAACAATTGCCAAAAAGATGGGAATAAGTCAAGGAAATTTAAATTATCATTTCAAAAAGCGTGAGGATATTATTGAAGCGTTATATTTTCAGTTGGTTAAGAATATTGATGAAAGTATGTTGGGGGTACAACAATCTAAAGATGTTTTACGATTAATGGTTGATATCTCTCAAACTATAATGTCAAACTTTTTTGAATATCGGTTTTTTCTACTTGATTTTGTTCAAATTATGCGAGAAAGTGAAAAGATTAAAAGACATTATGCCGAACTAACTATTCAAAGAGAGCAACAGTTTTCAATGCTTTTTAATTTATTAATTGAAAATGATTTAATGCGAAAAGAAGTGTTGCCAAATGAATATAAAAATTTATACAAACGTTTTCAAATTTTAGGTGATTTTTGGATTTCTGATGCTGAAATTTCTAACTCCAAAATTACAAAGGCAACAATTTCTAAATATTCAGCAATTTTAACTCAAGCAATTTACCCTTATTTAACAGTAAGTGGTCAGAAAGAATATCGTTCTATTCTTTAAGTTTTGGGTGAGTTTTAATTACAGAGAACGGCAGTTCGTAAAATTAGCACAAAATATAAAA
>JALSNL010000364.1 GCA_026987055.1 Melioribacteraceae bacterium
TGATAATGAAGTAGATCCTACGGTATCTTCACCTGATTCAAACGGTAGTCCGCATTTTGACCCAAACAATAATGTATTTTACGGCGGCGATGGTTTAGACGGATTTATAGGACAAGTTTTAACGGCAGAAGCCATAAATAAAATGAAATTTATTATGGGAGCACTTGCTTATGACGGAACTTCACTTGGCGGAATTAATCCTGCAACATATAGTCCTGCTAACGGATTACAATACTTCCCGCATAAAATTGCCATAACGGAACAAATGGTAAAAGAAGGTCTTCCTCCCAAATTAGCAACAATGGAAGTTACAGATGCTTCAAGTGAATTATTTGACCAATTATCTTTGTTGTGGGGAACATTAAACTTTAAAAATATGATGGATCCTTCTTACACAGATGATTCACATGCCGCATATCATTACGTATTTGATGGAGATCCGTTTCCACCTGCAGCTTCACAATCAGGTACACCGGGTCCATTTGACTTAATGAAGGGTTCAAGTAAAGTGCTTTTTCTAAATATAAAAACCATGCATTTTAATACAGAAGAAGGAACTTTCATCAATACTTCTAATCTTAACGGTGGAAGTGTTGAACAAGGAAATGAAATAAGTACAGTCAATGCAGGTTACTCACTTGTTATGTTAGCCAAATTTATTGAAGAATTTTCCGGAACTCCACTGGAGGGAATGGCGCATGATCTTTTAGTATCGCAAGCAAATTTTGTAATTAGCAAATTAAAAAAGAGCTCAGGTGGTTTCTATAATTCTTATACAATTGGCGTTGGAGGAGATAATGGAGAAGAAGATGTTGTTTCCATAGCCGGAGCAATTAGAGGTTTATATGCAGCTTTTGTCAGTGCAAATGATTCAACATATTTAACGGAAGCAAATTCAGCTTATACATATTTAATTTCTAATTTTTATTTGCCTTCGCAAATGGCATTTATAACAAACTTAAACACAACTACTGCTGTTTATACTCCTTATAATTTTGCAATTGTTGCCGGAGCTCTTAGAGAAGCATCATTAGTTGGCGGGAATAGTGATGCATCAATAATATATACAAGATTCTTTAAAAAAATTGGTAATCAAATGCAACTATGTGAAGCCGGTCCTACAGGAGAAACAGGTAACGATTCCGATGGAGACGGAGTTCCTTATCTTCCGCAACAACCGGATGGACTACCTCCGATTTTCGCTCCGCAAGCAACATTCGATTTAGTTACAGGAGTAGAAAATAGTAACACAGTGTCCTATAACTTTAACTTAAAACAAAATTACCCGAATCCATTTAATCCTACAACAACAATAAAATATTCACTACCCGGATCGGAATTTGTTACACTAAAGGTTTTTAATGTTTTGGGAAAAGAAGTATCTACCTTGATTAACAAAACGCAAGCAGCGGGAAACTATGAAGTGAATTTTGATGCTTCAAATTTAACCAGTGGAATATATATTTACCAATTAACATCAGGGAGTAACACACAAATAAGAAAAATGGTTCTTCTCAAATAGTATCAAACTATAATTATATTAAATAGTACTCAATTAAAATAATTCAAAAGAGCTTCAAGGTAATAAATACCTGAAGCTCTTTTACAATATAATTTTATCAATTATTTCAAAAGATGTTTTTATTCTACCCACAGTAAGCTTTACCTTTTTTAAGTTTCTATTTTATTAAATTCCACCATTGTTTTATAAATTTATTTCAAAATTTTTTAGTAAAATAATCACATAAATAAATTAGTCATCTTAATGAACTTTAATAAAACTCTTTTTTTTATAGTATTTCTTTTATTGGGTCCAAAATTAAAAGCACAAACTTTTAGATTAAAACGCCCTGTACCGGAAAACGTACAAGTTTACGGAAACTATCTTTATGGTGAAGAAAGATTTTGGGATGCCAATAACGCACATCGTGGGATTGATATGTTAATTTCTTATGATACTGTTTATTCGGCTTCTAATGGTACAGTAGCCTTTGTTGGATATAATCCAAATAATAAAACCGGAGGATTTGAGCCAAATGGTTTTGGCAATTACATTAGAATAAAAAGTAAATGGAACAATAAAGATATTTATATTTACTATGCACATTTAACAAAACCAATTGTTTCTGTTAATAAAAACATAACACAGGGTGAACCGATTGCAATTTCAGGAAATACGGGAAATTCAACCGGACCGCATTTACATTTTGAAATTAGAGAAAATACATATTTATGGAATGCTAATAGAACTCGGCGTAATCCGGAACTTTGGTTTGCTAAAAATGGTATGGGAGCAATTTATGGCAATGTGCCAAATGCTCCAGACAATACACGAATAAATATATCCCCGGATCCCAAACCCAGACCACCATACACTACTTTTGTTTGGGCAGAAACTTATAAATTTTCTGACCCGACAATTTCCGGCGATGATATTTATAATGAAAACTATGCCATCGGAGATGTAAAACCGGGAACTTATACTATAACTGCATTAAATGGAAATTATAAACGAATTGTAACCGTTAAAGCAGGTGAAGTTGTTAATGCAGATGCAACAACTTTGGTAGAAAGAAATCAAATTTCAGAAAAATTTATTTTACTTCAAAACTATCCGAATCCTTTCAATCCAACAACTACAATCCAATATACTGTACCGGTTGCCGTAAAGACGTTGCATGCAACGTCTCAACTAGTGAAATTAATAGTTTATGATGCATTAGGTAAAAAAGTTGCTTCTCTTGTAGATAAACAACAAGTCCCCGGAAATTATAAAATCACATTTGATGCAAAAGAATTAGCCGGAGGAGTTTATTTTTACCAACTACTATTAAATAATATTATCGAAACCAAAAAAATGATTTTGGCAAAATAAACTTTACAATATTATTATTCTTCCGTGATATTTTCGTGATACTTTTTTGTGAAATTTGATAACACATTTATCACAAATAAGGAGGTACCGCATGTTTAATATAAAATCTTTTATAGCAATTTTGCTTTCATTAACTCTTTTCTTGGCTTGTAATGAAGATCAGATAGTAAATAATAATCCTGAGCCTACTGAATCTAATCAAGAGTATAATGAACAATTGGCCAAAAGAAACACAATGGCACAATTTGAAATAACTTTGGAAAACCTTTCTCCTGCTACAGGTCCGGGTGCCAGCCAACCTTTCTCACCACCTGTAATAGTAACACATACACCACGTTATCATGTATTTAAATTACACAAATATGCATCAGATGAATTAAGACAAATTGCTGAAGATGCTGTAAGCGGACCAATGATTGAAAAACTTAACAATGATCTTTTTGCATATGACGTGGTTCAAGGAACAAATGGTCCGGTATTTCCAGGCAGCATGCAAAAATTTACAATAAAAACAAAACTACCCTTTGTAAGATTATCCTTAGTTACCATGTTGGTTAATACAAACGATGCTTTTACCGGAATTGATGCAGCACGTTTACCGCTATGGGGAACAAAAACTTATTATCTAAAAGCTTATGATGCAGGAACAGAAGAAAACACAGAATTAAAAGCAAATATCCCAGGTCCTTGCTGTGGTAGCCCGCATGTACGTGTTCCTACCAACGAAAGGATAAAATATCATCCTGGAATTTTAGGTATAGGAGATCTTGATCCCGAAACTTTTGGCTGGGATAATCCTGTAGCAAAACTTACAATTACTAGAATAAAATAACTTGCTGATTATATAGCATTTTTATATTATAAAAGTCGGAACAAATAAGTTCCGACTTATTTATATTTACAACTTTTTTAATGGTAATATAAAACAATGAGAAACGTACTGGTTGTTGAAGATAACAAAACTATTTCGGATTTACTTGAAATCCATTTAAAAGACCTTGAATGTAAGGTAACAAAAATTGAAGATGGACTTGTAGCATTAGACAAAGCATTAAATGAACAATTTGATTTAATAGTGTTGGATATTATGCTTCCAAGCCTTGACGGTATTGAAATCTGTAAAGAAATAAGGAAAGAAAATAACTACACACCCATCCTTATGCTAACCTCTAAAAGTGAGGAAATTGATAAAGTTATAGGATTAGAAATGGGTGCTGATGACTATCTTACAAAACCATTTAGCATAAGAGAATTTATTGCACGTGTAAAAGCAATATTTAGAAGAGTTAGTGCTCTGGCACAAGAAAAAACTAATAGTGGCTTACTATCTTTTAATGGATTAATAATAGAACCAAATAAACGCAAAGTAACGATAAATAATAAAGTTGTCAAATTAACAGCTAAGGAATTTGACTTATTATTTCTCTTAGCCTCAAATCCGGGTAAAATTTATAGTAGAGAACAATTGTTAAATATAATTTGGGGATATCAATATCAAGGATATGACCATACTGTTAATTCGCATATAAACAGACTGCGTGGTAAATTGGAAGATGATTTGTCTCAACCCAAATATATTATAACTTCTTGGGGAGTAGGTTATAAATTTAATGATAACGAAATAATTGTTAATGAATATGAAAAATAAAAAAATAAAATTTCTAAAAAGTTTAAAATGGAAAATTACGGCACTGTTTTTATTACTCTTGTTCTTTCTTTCCATAATTTATTTATACATATCAGTATCTACAGCTGAAAAATATTTTCAAGAAACAAGCCAAAAACTAAATATTGAACTGGCAAAACATATTTCAAAAGAAACAAAATGTTTTATTGATGGAAAAGTAAATGATAAGGTTTTAAAAAATGTTTTCCATAATGTGATGATAATTAATCCGAGCATAGAGGTTTATTTATTAGATACAACCGGAACTATTTTAACATACTTTGCACAAGATAAAAAAATAAAACTCAAAAAAATTCCACTTGAACCGGTTAATAAATTTATATCGGATAACGGTAAAAACTTTATTTTAGGTCAAGATCCACGCAATAAAGATAGAGAAAAAGCTTTTTCCGCAGCTAAGGTTTTTGAAAATCAAAAATTTATGGGATACATATATGTAATTCTTGGCGGAGAAGAATATGACAATGCTACCGAACTTGTTTTTGGAAGTTACATTTTAAGATTAGGTGTTCGCTCAATGATTATAACATTCCTTGCTGCTATAATCATAAGTATAATTGCAATAAGATTTATAATGAGAAACCTTAATAAAATATTAACTGCTACTCAGGATTTTAAAAACGGCGATTTATCGTCGCGTATTAAAATAAATAATGAAGATGAACTTGGAATGCTTGCAACTTCGTTCAACGAAATGGCCGAAAAGATTGTACAGAACATTGCCGAAATAAAAACCATGGATAATTTACGCAGAGATTTGGTAGCAAATGTTTCACACGATTTAAGGACACCTTTGGCAACAATACAAGGCTATGTTGAAACTTTAATGATTAAATCAAGCTCACTTACCGATAATGAACGTAACAAACATTTACAAACCATTTTAGACAGCACGGAAAGATTAAAAAAGCTTGTAGAAGAATTATTCGAATTATCCAAGCTTGAAGCCAAAGAGAAAGTTCCAAAACCGGAACCTTTTTCTATTGCAGAACTTGTTCAAGACATTAAACAAAAAAATGATATTATTGCTACAAAGAAAAATATTAATCTAAGCGTTAATTTTGACAGAGATCTGCCTTTTGTTTATGCAGATATAAGTATGATGGAAAGAGTATTTCAAAATTTATTAGATAATGCGTTAAAATTTACTTCTGAAAATGGAAATATTTCTATTCAATTGAAAAAGAAAACCGACTTTGTTGAAATAAAAATTTCAGATAGCGGAAGGGGAATAGCTTCCGGGGATTTGCAAAATATTTTTGACCGATATCATAGAGAAAAAAGAATTGAACAAAATTTAAATAAAGGTTTAGGATTAGGCCTGGCAATTGTAAAAAAAATGTTAGAAGTTCACAATCTGGAAATTTATGTGAAAAGTAAAATTGGAGAAGGTACTTCTTTTACATTTAATGTTCCTATTTATAAAAAAGAAAAAGAGGTTGTCTCCGAAATTTATTCCGCTTAAAAAATTTAGATACCTTTGAATAACCTATTTAACGCCGTCATTCCGGTTGTCTTTTGTGCCGGAATCTACTAAAACTTAAGAGATTCCGGTATTCCCAAAGAACTGGAAACCGGAATGACGTGTTATGCAAAGGTTTCTTTTAATTGATTCATATTTCGCAAAACAGTTCTGCCCCAAAGAAGGTGGGCAAGCTATTCTGAGTTTCGATGTTCTCCAATAGTGGTGGAGAATCTCCTTGCTTGTAGTTTGGAGATACTTCGTTCACAAAAAACATTCACTCAGTATGACGGACAAGAAATGCAAGACCAAAATATGTTCTGCCCCAAAGAAGGCGGACGAGCTATTCTGAATTTGGTGTGGTGGATGAAGAATCTCGTTATCGTGTATTAACACTATCTTGAGATATTTTTCCGTAACAATTCCTTAGGCTTCACTAAATATGACAAAATTATCAATATTTCGTTACATGATAAAAACTAAAATTAACTTAGTGAACAATATAGTTTTCTGCAATTTTATTAAATAGTTTTATCTGTTCGTCAACCCAATTTTGATTTCGATTTAATTCTTTTGCCATAATATTTGCTACTTTTGGAGCTACTTCCAAAGCGGCTTTTGCATCAAGCAGCAACATTCGTGTTCTTCTGGCAATAAAATCATCAACTGTTCTAGCCATTTCATTTCTCACTGCCCAAACAACTTCTCCAACAACAGTTTTAAATTTCGGATGTAGTAATTCTTTATACGTATTATCATTTCTAAATAATTCATTAATTGAAATAGCATCGGAACCGTAAATTTCCAAATCACCAAACTCATTTGAGTGATTATGATATCCGTGTAATCTCAATTCTTTTGTGACGGATTTCTCATGTGGTAAATCTGCAAGTATTAACGCCTGGTCAACTGTATCTTCCGCCATCTTTCTGTAGGTTGTCCACTTACCTCCGGCAATTGTTACTAAACCTGAGCGTGAAACATTTATAGTGTGTTCACGGGAAATTGCAGCTGTATTTTCTTCTTCACCGCTTTTTACCAAAGGACGCAAACCTGCAAAAACACTAAGAATATCACTATGTTGCGGATCTTTTGTAAGATAACGTGCCGTATGTTTTAGTAAAAATTCTATTTCTTCTTCAAATGGTTTCGGTTCCAATAAAAATTCATCAACTTCGGTGTCGGTTGTACCAACCAAAACTTTATCATGCCATGGAATTGCAAAAATTACTCTGCCATCATCTGTATGAGGAACCATTATTGCTGTATTTCCGGGGATGAATGTTTTATCCAAAACAATATGTACACCTTGACCGCTTACAATTATTTCGGCAGCTTTTTTATCATCCAGTTTTCTTATAGAATCTGTAAAAACACCGGTTGCATTTATTACAACTTTTGCGTTTAGTTTATATTTTTTATTTGATTCAACATCAACGGCTTCTACACCGCAAATTACATCATCATCTTTAAGTATGGAAATAACTTTAACATAATTAATCAAAGTTGCTCCTTGCTCGTATGCTGTTTCTGCCATGTTTATTGCCAAACGTGCATCGTCAAACTGACCATCGTAATAAATTACACCGCCGCGAAGTCCTTCTGTTTCAAGCGTTGGAAGATGTTTAAGCGTTTCTTCTTTAGAGAGAATTTTAGACGAACCAAATCCTTCTTTTCCGGCAAGAGCATCATAAAGTTTTAATCCTATTCCATAAAACGGACCTTCCCACCAATCGTAATTAGGAACAATAAACGGGAGGTCATGAACCAAGTGTGGAGCATTACGCTTTAATATTCCTCTCTCTTTAAGCGCTTCCAGAACCAATGAAATATTTCCTTGCTGAAGATAACGAACTCCGCCATGAACAAGTTTAGTGCTTCTGCTTGAAGTTCCTTTTGCAAAATCGGATTGTTCCAACAGTAACGCTTTGTATCCGCGGGAAGCTGCTTCTATTGCTACACCAATTCCTGTTGCACCACCACCAATAATTATAAAATCCCATTCATAATTAACTTCTTCTATACGTTTTATCATTTCATTTCTATTCATTGTTTCCTCTCAAAAGGTAATGGTTTTATTTTATTAAGAATTTTATTGTATCTTTTTAGCAACCACAATTCCAATTTGGTTTTATCCTCCGTTAAAAAATTATTTATTGTTTCGGAAAATTCCGGTGTACGTAAATAACCATAGGATTTATGCGGATTAGGTTCTCCATTCATTTGATAGTCGTTAGAAACTATTATATCTTTTACTTTAACTCCGTTTTTATTTTCATCATAATCATTGGCTAAATTATAATTAATTGCAACACTATCTTCCAAATCGGAAAAGTTAAACCAATTTTTTGTTATACCGGGCGGAGTTTTTAGTTTTTCTTTTTTGTTAAAAACTTCTTCGTATTCTTTTATTGTTTTGCTAACAATAACAGGTAAACCCAACGGAGACCCGATTGTGATAAAGGTGTTAATTTTAATTTCAGGCACCAAAAATGTGAGAACATCATAAGCAACTATTGTTCCCATTGAATGTGCTATTAAAAATATTTCATCATTTTTATATTTATTTAATACTTTAACCAATCTGGTTCTTATTTGCTCTCTTACAAGCGGAGTGTTTTTATTTTTGTGATTTGAGTAATAAATTTCAAGTTCCTTAAAATAATTATGGAAAACCATATCTGATACAAATGAAAAATTAGTTGTAAGATCTTTGTTTAAAAAAATTTTATCCATTTGATCTTCAATAAATTTTAATACTTTTTTACGTGTAGTATGTTGTTTGGGCACATAGTTTTTAGGAGAGAGTGTATATTTTTCATCAAGATAATATGGATTTTCTTTATCCGTAATTAATTCATTAAGAGGTTTTTTGTTTAGAATATCCGCCCAATAAACCATTTCAAATTTCGGACGGTAAATGAATTTGTTGATTTTATTCAATCCTTCAAAAATGGAAGTTTGCCACCACAAAGAAAGAGTTTCTTTTGGAGGTTTATTTCCCAAACCATGTATTGAAATAATTACTTTAGACATTTTTAATGTTTTACTTTATAATTTACCTATAAGTTTGGAACGCAGCCATTCGGCTCTGTTGGTTGTTATCCCGTCAATTTTCCAATCGATTAATTTTTGTGCTTGCTCAAAATTATCAACCGTCCAAACATACAAAAGTAATCCGGCAGATTTAACTTTACCGGCAAATTCTTTAGTTAATAATTTACCTGCCCAAACATCTAATCCATCAAGATTTGCTTTTTTTACCTTTTTAATTAATTGATTAACCGAAGGACTTATAATTTTTGTGTACCACGTATAATCCAAATCTGCAAGATAAAGAGAAATATATTTTGGAAATAATTTTTTCACTTCGGCAATTGTT
>JALSNL010000365.1 GCA_026987055.1 Melioribacteraceae bacterium
CATAAAGTTGAAAATATTACTAAATAATTAAATATATATGTTTAAAGCACTGCAACATATCTTTACAAAATCAACATTACGGAAAAATATGTTGCAGAATATTTGAAAGAATAAAATATTGAGTCATAATATTTTGAGACAATAATTTTATTTTGTAATAAATTTTTAAGTTTTATTCCATTTCTTGATGTTCTTATAAATCTGGCATTATTTTAGCTGTTTTTTTTACAATAAATTAATTTCTATACTTTGATTTTGGGAGACCAAAATGAAATTGACATTACCTAAAATACTTTTCGTTATAATTATTTTTTCACAATCTTATTTTGCCCAAGCTATAATAATTGACCACAATTGTACAAACATTAAAGCTATTCCGGAAAGTGCAATTCTAAAAGCAAAACAAAATCTTCATATTGCATACGGTCATACTTCGCACGGAAGCCAAATTACAACAGGAATGAACGGACTTGTAGAATTTGCCAATAATGGCGGACTTGGTCTTACATTAAAAAAGGATATTTTTAAATGGAACAACGGAGGTTCAAACGAAGCACTTGATTTGGAAGAAGGTGATGGATATGGCTCCGGCTGGTTAGATCATGATTGTGGTTACTATCCAAATTGGGTAAATGAAACACGCGAATATTTGAATGATTCCTCGCATTCCGATGTAAACGTTATAATATGGTCTTGGTGCGGACAAGTAAGTGGAAGAAGCGAACAAGATATGATTGATAAATATCTCAGTCCAATGTCTCAATTGGAAGCTGATTATCCGAATGTAAAATTTGTTTATATGACCGGACACTCGGACGGTAGCGGCGAATCAGGAAATCTTCATCTTCGCAACAAACAAATAAGAGATTATTGCATAGCAAATAATAAAATACTATATGATTTTTACGATATTGAATGTTATGACCCTGACGGAAATTATTATGGTAATAAAAATGTAAAAGACAACTGTGATTATGATTCCAACGGAGACGGTTCGCAAGATGCTAACTGGGCAAAGGACTGGCAAAATTCTCATACGGAAGGAGTTGACTGGTATAATTGTTCTTCAGCACATTCGCAACCGTTGAATGCAAACAGGAAAGCTTATGCCGCTTGGTGGCTTTGGGCGGAACTTGCGGGTTGGAATGGAATTACTACCATTGCAAAAAATAATAGTTTAAAAACTAAATTTGATCTTTTGCAAAACTACCCGAATCCGTTCAACCCAACAACAACAATAAAATATACAATCCCAACCCCACTTAATTCCCCATTTGCGAAAGGGGGTAACACAGGAGAGAGTGTAACACTTAAAGTTTATAACATCCTTGGTAAAGTAGTAACAACTTTAGTAAACAAACAACAATCTGCCGGTACTTATCAAGTAATATTTGATGCAAAAAATTTACCAAGCGGAGCTTATTTTTACAGGCTTAAGGCTGGGAATTTTTCAAAAACCAAACAAATGATTTTAATCAAATAAAAATTAAGCAGATGCTTTTTACATCCGCATTTATTTTTTACTTAGAATAACCGAACCGGTACTTACGGTAAATGCACTGAAATATCCAAGTGCATTATTATTCCAATTGGTTGTAGGATTTGCCGGAGCAGCGGCACCAACAGGTCCGCGTACTTTTTGTGATGTTGCATTTCGTAATGTTTTAAAATACTTATATGTTTGTTCATCTATGGATTGCATTTCTACAAATATTTTATCGCCCAGTTTAAAAGTTTCTTTATCAAAATTAAAAAAGAAATAATTTATATAGTTTCCATTTGTTAGTCTGTCATCATATAAAAATATTTTTTTAATTCTTTCACCGTTTTTATAAATAACAAATCTTGCAAAATCCTTTTGATTCTTGTTATCTTGAAAATAAACATGCAATTCCAAAAATTTTTCTTTTTTAAAAGGTCTCTTTTTTATTTGATAGGTAATGCTATCAATGTTTATAGTAGAAGGGACATAAGATTCCGCGGCATATTTTTTACCTTTAACATTAACATTTATACTATATTGATTTTGCGGGACTGCAACCAATTGATGACTTTGATAAATACCGGCGGAAGTTTCTTCCAGTAAATATTCTGCTTTGTTGTTTTCTTTAATTTTAACTTCCGCACCCGAAATTACTTTGTATGTATTCGGATTAAAATAATTTGTTGTTTCCGTAATTTTTACGAAATTATTATTTAGCGAATTTGATATTCTC
>JALSNL010000366.1 GCA_026987055.1 Melioribacteraceae bacterium
TTCCGATGGTAGTGGTACTACATTCATCTTTAGTGATTATATGAGTAAAATAAGTAAGGAATGGAAAGAGAAAGTTGGACGAGGTAAATCCCTGAAATGGCCTGTTGGTATTGGTGCAAAAGGCAATCCCGGTGTTGCAGGTACAATTAAACAAAATATCGGTTCAATTGGTTACGTTGGTTCCGAATTTGCTTTTGCTCAAAAAATATCTTTTGCTAAAATTCAAAACAGTTCCGGAAAATTTATTGATCCGAATCTTAGTTCAATAAGTGCAGCTGCAAAAGGCAGCATACCTGAAAACACAAAAGTAATGTTAACAAATTCATCCGATACATCTGCTTATCCGATAAGCGGTTTTACCTGGTTGATTCTTTACAAAGAACAAAACTATAATAACAGATCTAAAAAGCAAGCGGAAGAAACGGTTAAGTTTATATCTTGGTTGGTTGATAAAGAAGCACAAACATTAGCTCAACAAGTTCATTATGCTCCGTTACCGGATAAAGCGGTATTACAAGCAAAAAAATTATTGCAAAATGTTGTCTATAATAATACGAAGATATTAAAGTAAGAGCTAACACTTGAACAGCGAAAAAACAACCAAATTAATTTTATTCTTTGCTTCGTTAATTGTAATTTTTATTTTATTCGGAATGGTATTTTCATTAATTGACGGTGCCGTTCCGATATTTAAAAAATTCGGTTTCGGATTTTTATTCTCATCAAAATGGAATCCTACCGAAGGACACGAAGCTTATGGTGCGCTTCCGTTTATTATAGGAACTTTGGTTACTTCTATTATTGCACTGCTTATTTGTTTCCCGTTAGCTTTTTCAACTTCACTTTTTATTGGCGAATATTATAAAGGAACAAAACTTGCTAAATTAGTTGGTACTTTGGTAGATATGTTAGCGGGTATTCCTTCAATAGTCTATGGTTTATGGGGTTTTTATGTTCTTAGACCAATAATAATTGACTTGGGATTTAATGATCAGGGTTATGGAATTTTTACTTCAGGTTTAATTTTGGCAATAATGATTGTTCCGTATTCAACATCAATTTCTACCGAAATTATATCAATGGTTTCAAAAGACTTAAAAGAAGCGGCATATTCTTTAGGTGCTACAAGAAAAGATGTAATTTTAAATGTAATTATTCCTAATGCAAGTTCGGGAATTTTTACAAGTTACATTTTGGCATTCGGAAGAGCATTAGGCGAAACTATGGCGGTTACAATGCTAATTGGAAATGCAAACAAAATTCCCGTAAGTATTTTTGATACCGGCAATACAATGGCTAGCGTTATTGCAAATCAATTTGGGGAAGCTGACGGATTAAAACTTAGCGCTTTAATTGCAATAGCTTTGTTGTTATTTCTTATTTCCGGAATTGTAAACGGAATAGGAAAAATAGTAATAAAAAAAGTTTACTGATGAGTAGAAAAAATAATATGTTAAAACAAA
Source organism: Melioribacteraceae bacterium (assembly GCA_026987055.1). GTDB lineage: Bacteria > Bacteroidota > Ignavibacteria > Ignavibacteriales > Melioribacteraceae > JALSNL01. The sequence goes on from JALSNL010000366.1 coordinate 1,464, forward strand.
AAAAGATTAATGCCAGAATACTAAAAGATAAAATTTTTTCGGGTGTGATTTTTCTATTCTCCTTCATAACAATTTCTCCGATAATTTTTATAATTATAAATCTGATTTCAAAAGGATATAAACAAATAAATTTATCGTTTTTTACCGAAACCACGCCGGACACTTATGAAGCAATGGTTGCAGTAAGTAACAATAAAATAATTCCCGGCGGAATACTTAATGGTATAACCGGATCATTCTTAATGGTTTCGTTAGCTTCAATTATGGCAATACCAATAGGCATTTTAATTGGAATATATCTATATGAAAATTCCTCTAAGCGATATGCAAACATAGTTAGAGATATAACGGATATTCTTCAAGGTGTGCCTTCCATTGTTTTAGGTCTTATATCATATTTTTGGGTTGTAAAAAATATAACTAACGGATTTTCCGCATTAGCCGGAAGCACGGCTCTTGCTATTATGATGTTACCTCTTATAATTCGTTCTACCGAAGAAACATTTAAAATGATACCCGGAACTATTAAGGAAGCGGCAATTGCACTTGGAGTTCCGTATCATAAAATAATTTTCAGAGTTCTAATTCCAACCGGATTTAGCGGATTATTAACGGGAATATTACTTGCTATTTCCAGAATAATTGGTGAAACTGCTCCTCTAATGCTTACTGCACTCGGTAGTATGAAAGTAAGTTTTAATATTGAAAAACCTATTAGTGCGGTTCCGTTATTAATTTGGGAATTTTAT
>JALSNL010000367.1 GCA_026987055.1 Melioribacteraceae bacterium
AAAGTTCAATTTATAGTAAAAGACACAGGGGTTGGTGTTGAAGAAAAAGACATACCGAAATTATTTCTTGTTGATAAAAAATTTACAACGCTTGGTACCGACGGAGAACGCGGAACAGGTTTGGGACTAAGTTTAGTAAAGGAAATAATTACAAAACATAACGGAGAAATTTCCGTTAAAAGTAAGTTAGGACAAGGTACGGAATTTATTTTTACAATTCCAATTTCTTCTCCGGCAATACTGCTTGTTGATAGTGTACAAAGCGAAAGAATTTTATATACAAAACTTATTAAAAGCATAACAAATGGAATTGATATTTACAGTGCTGAAAATGAAGAAACCGCTATTGGTTTAATAAATGAAAAAATGCCGATGCTGGTTATAACCGAACATAATTTATCAACAAATTATGGATTCGAATTTATCCAAAAAATTAAATCTTCCGAAATAAAATATAAACCAAGTTTTATTATTCTAGGGAAAAACATAAGTAAAGAAGCATTTGATAAATATCAAAATATTGGAATTGAAAATATATTTGCCAAACCTGTTGACTTAAAAGAATTCAAAGCTGCTTTGGATAAAATTATTGCAAGAAGTTAAAACTCCAAAAAAAATTATTAAAAAATCGGGTGTTTATTTACTAATCGAAAACAACATCTAAAATTGAAAATCTTCTCCAACCTTGAAAATCAAAATGCCACCATTCCGAATTTATAGGATGAAAACCGAATTTTTGCATACCGTCGGAAAGAATTTTTCTGTTTAATAAAATTTGTTTGGGTAAGTTTTTAAAAGTAGGATGTGCCTTTTGAGTAAAATTATCATATTCGGTTCCCATATTAAGTTGGGTGCCTAAAGAATCCACTAAAGTTACATCAACAGCGGCACCACGGTTATGGCGTGAACCTTTGTTGGGTGGAGCAACATATCTTTTATCCGGCATAATTTTCCACATATATTTTTGTACGGATAACGGACGATAGCCATCAAAAATTTTAATTCTATAATTAAATTTTTTCTTAAAATACCGATTTGCTTTTCGCAAACTATCCGCAACAATTTTTCTTAAATAAACTTTATTATTTTTATAAAGTACAGTATGTGTAAAGTTGTTTTCAGTAGCATATCTTACATCTTGTACAATTGTAGAATCTATATTTTTTAATAAAACCAAAGAAGTATCAATTTGAGCTAAAAGTACGGAAGAAAAAAAAAGAAGAATATAAAGTTTATAAATCATTTTAAGATATTAAATTTCAATTACTTGATTAGAATGAATAGCAGCAGCAAATGCGGAAATTAACTTCCAATTATTTTCATTTTCAAAATAATTACCGGTTACAATAATTTTTGCTCCTGCTTTAACTTTTGCTCCGGCTTCTTCTGGTGTTCTAATACCACCACCAACAATTACAGGAATACTAATTTGAGATGAAACCATTTCTATCATTTCATCAGGTACCGGATTTTCAGCGCCGGAACCACCTTCCAAATATATAAGTTTCATTCCTAAATATTCACCGGCTAAAGCTGTAGCTGTAGCAATTCCGGGTTTATCTCTTGGTATCGGTTTACTTTCACTTACATATTCGGCAGTAGTTGTTTTTCCTGATTCAATTAACATATAACCCGTGGGAATTGCTTCCAAATTAAATCTTTTAATTAACGGAGCAGCAAGAACATGTTTTCCAATTAGATGTTCGGCATTTCTTCCGCTAATTAAGGAAAGGAATAAAACTGCATCCGCTTTATCGGAAAGTTGACTTACACTTCCCGGAAATATAATGACAGGTAGATTGCAGTATTTTTTTATTGTCTCTATCGATTTATCTAAATCACCATTAATCAGCAAACTGCCGCCTACTAAAAAACCATCAACACCGCTTTTCACACAGTGCTTAACAAATTTTTCAGTTTGGTTGGTTGGCAAATTATCAGGGTCTATTAAAATAAAATAAGCTGCCCCTTTTTCTTGAATTGTATTTTCTATATTAGTTAACGTATTCATCCAATAACAAATTTAAAGTAAAATTTAAAATATGCAAGTAAAATTAAAACATCTAATATAATTTAATAATTGATTGGTTTACTATCCATGTTTAATATTAAAGTAAATTTAATATTTTTTTCACTTTTTTATTTGTTAAAGATATTAATAAATAAGAATTCATGTAATATTTTTTCAAGAAGC
>JALSNL010000368.1 GCA_026987055.1 Melioribacteraceae bacterium
ATAAACATAAACAATCTTTCATTTTTCGATTCTATATTAAAGTTCGGTCAATTTCCTTCTAAAACTCCTGTAAAAAATGTTTATTTAGGCAACACTATCTATGCAGTTACCAATGCCGGAATAGCTTCTAAAAAAACAAATGCAAATAACCTTACTGCTCCGGAAACTTGGGAGGTTGTTAATGTCGGGAACCAAACACCTGTTACCGATATTAATAAAATTATAGAATACAAGAATGTTCTATATGCAGCAACAAAAACCGGACTGGTAAAATTATCCGGCAATACCGGAAATATAATTCTCTACAAAAATTTTAATGTTTCCGATTTTATTACAAAAAACAATTTTCTTTATTCTGTAATAAGCAATACAATACATAAGTACGACGGTAATTCCGACAATGTAGAATTCAGTTTATCATCAACCCGGTTTAGAAGATTAAAATTTGATAAAGATAATTCATTTATAATTGCTTCCAACAAAGGAGCAATCATAAAAAATAATTCAAAAACCATTAAAATATTACCTAACGGACCCGAAACAAACGCTGCTGTTAGCTTAACAGTTGATTCAGAGGGGAATTTATGGTCGGCAACAGGCAAAGATGGAATTGGCATCGGAGTAATGGAATATACAAATGATAAATGGACAACACATAGTATGTCTAATGTTGAGCAATTTAAATCCAATGATTTCCATAAAGTTGCGTCTTCAAATAATTCCGTATTTTTTTGTAATTGGGGCAGAGGTTTTGTAAGATATAAAAATGGGAAGTATGAATCTTTTGATGCCGAAACTACCGATATTGTTGGTGTTCCCGAAGACGTAAGTTTTATTGTTATTGACGATGTTGAAGAAGATTTAAACAATAATACTTGGGTATTAAATTTTTGGGCAGCTAATAAAAAACCATTAAGTGTCCTAACACCGGATGGGAAATGGTACCATTACCAATTTGCAAATCCAATTTCACCCACGGTTGTTCAAGTAGAGAATTTAGTGATTGATCAATTTTCTACAAAATGGTTTGGTGTTAGAGGACTTGGTGTTGAAGGGCTTTACTACTTTAATGATAACGGAACACTTAACAATCTTTCCGATGATACATGGGGAAGAATAACCAAATCCAGCGGTTTACGGGATAAAGATATTAAAGCTTTGGCTATAGATAAATTAGGAGAATTAATAATTGGAACCAGCATTGGGGTGGATGTAATTCCTGATCCTTCCGTACCAAGCAGTATTGATAATAATCAATATCTATCTTTATTAGACCAAACGATTAATTGTATTGAAGTAGATCCAATAAACCAAAAATGGTTTGGTACTACAAAGGGTGTCTTTCTAACTTCACAAGACGGTTCTCGCCTTTTAGCAAGCTATAACAAAAGCAATTCACCAATTCCGGATGATGACATTAAAAGCATAGCAATTGATGAAAATAACGGAACTGTTTACATAGGAACTAATCTTGGCGTTACCGCAATATCAACATTGTTTATAAAACCTAAAACAGATTTCTCGGATTTATTTGTATATCCGAATCCTCTTGTAATTGACGGAAATACAAACCTTAATATTATTATTGACGGTTTGGTTGAAAATTCCAGAATAAAAATCTTAGATATTAGCGGAAAACTAATTAATGAATTTAATTCCATCGGCGGAAGAACAACTTTTTGGGATTTAAAAGATTTCAGCGGTCAATACATCTCAAGTGGAATTTATATTGTAGTTGCTTTTGATAGTGAAGCTAACCAAGTTGCTCATGCCAAATTTGCCGTTATTCGTAAATAAAATTATTATTCCGGTATGATTGATATTATAAATTTATCCGTCCAATTTACAGGTAATTATTTATTTCAAAATGTAAACCTTAAAATTCTTCCTACAGATAAAATCGCATTAGTCGGTTCAAACGGTTCGGGGAAATCTACATTACTAAAAATTTTATCTTCTCAACAAGAATCGGAAAACGGAACAATTCAATTTAAGAAAGGAATTAAGATTGGTTATTTGCCGCAAGAAATAATTTCATTGAACAATAACACAATTTTTAATGAAGTAAGAAATTCTTTAACCGATTTAATTTCCATTGAAAAAGAAGAAGCTGCTTTACATAAAGAATTTGAATTACCGGAAATAACCGAAGAACAACAAAATTTAATTGT
>JALSNL010000369.1 GCA_026987055.1 Melioribacteraceae bacterium
ATCATTTTTTTTAGGATACATTTTTAATAATGTTCCGTTTAATAGTTCGTACCAAACATTTGCACGTTCATCAAGATTAATAATTTCTTTATCGGTGCCGGTTCTATCCATATTCGGTTTTCTATATGCAACATTTACCACATCGCTTAAATAGTACCTTCCGCTTTTATACAAATTTGCCATTGAAGTTAAGCCATCAACAACCTTTAATTTTTTACTTAAAGTTTTACCCAAAGCATAAGGCATAACGTGAATTATAGGTTCGTAACCCCAAGCTCTCGGATCAATTTGAGCACCAAGTAAAACTTGCTCTGCCGTTAAACCTTTGTAAGTATCGTGTTTATATATTTTCCTTAAACTTTCCAGAGCATAGGTATTGATAGGTTTTATACGTCCCTGATGATCTTGAATTAAAAGCCTGCCGAATTTTTCAGCATGTTCTTTGCTAACGGCATTGCTTACAACATTCCTACTGTTTTGCGGAAACAAATACGATGTGGATAATCCGATAAAAATAATAAATAATGCCAATCTACTTTGGGATATTTTTTTTAGTTTTTCACTTAGGAAAGAAAATCTGGAGCCTTTAAGAAACAAAGTGAAAAACATACCGACACTCATTAAAAAATAACCGAGATAAGTAATTAAAGTTCCCCAATAATCGTGGTTAACCGATAGCACTGTTCCCTTTTCATCCGGGTCGTAAGATGATTGAAAAAATCTATATCCTTTATAATCCAAAACATGATTCATATAAATTCTGTAATCAAAAGTATTATCATTATCAATAACAGTTACTTCACTGGCATAAGAAGAAGCTGAATTTGTACCCGGATAACGCTCTAAAATAAAGTCTCTTAACTTTACGGCAAATGGCATCTCAATAATTTTTGAACCGTAAGAGATTGTAAAATTCAGACCGTTTACAGTAACTTTTTGAGGTTTGGAAACCGAATGAGCTGTTCCCATAACATTAACAATTTTTTCTTCGTTACCTGATTTTACTTTTAATGTAAGCAAATCGTAAGGGAATATGTTTTTTTCTTTTTGTGTTGCAGAACGAACAATAATTTTTCCTTTATCAATACCCGCAACTACAAATTGAAAATTACCAAAAGAGTATAACTTTTTAATTTGAACTTCGGAAACACTATCCTTACTTACCTTTGTGGTTTGGCGCGTAAACATATTTAAGAAAGTACCGTCTATTGCGGGAGCAAAATAATAATGTCCGTCTTTGCCGGTAAAATTCATTCCGCCGGGAACTGGATTATTAAAAGTAAATGGAATATTTCTGATATTTTTAATTTCACCTTCTTTGATAAAAATATCATTACGTGAACCCATGCTTGATTCTACAATGTGTAAAGTATTTTCTCCTGTAGGATCTTTTACAAATACATTTTTAGCATTCTGAATAAAATTAACATAACTTATTGTAAACGGAATGTTCTTGCTGTTATCAGGCTTAAAATCATCTTCAATTTTAAAATAGTTCGTGCCTATTTTACCGAACAACACGTTTTTTGTTATTTCTCTTTGTAAATTATTATCATCAACAACTACTTTTACATAAACCTTATCGGAATACATTATTGATGAAGTAGCTCCTTCTCTAATCGGCATCATACCTTCGTAACCAAAATAACGTGTTACAAAAGAACCGAATAAAATAATTATGAAAGATAAATGGAAAAGGAAAACAGGCCATTTCTTTTTTCTATATAATTTGAACTTAAAAATATTTCCAATAAAATTAATAACCAGCAAAAACATAATGGCTTCAAACCATTTGGAATTATAGATAAGAGCTTTTGCTGTTTGTGTTCCATAGTCATTTTCTATAAAAGTTGCTACTGCCATTGAGGTAAAAAAAAGAACAACTGCTACACCCATTGTTCTTGTGCTATATATTAAATTTAATATTTTTTTTAACATTGTTATATCTTTCTATGTTAATACATAATTATTTTTTTAGTAAAAATTTTTTACTCGGTTTAGAAAGCCGGAGACTTCTTTTCTTTATAAAATAATCATTTCTTTGTGTACTTTAAAGTTAATAATGGTTTTCCGATTAGTTTATTTTTATAACTTACCTATGCCTAACAAGCCGGTTGGACAGTTTTTGTGTAACATGAATTACTTATTTCTTTTAAGTGCTATTAA
>JALSNL010000370.1 GCA_026987055.1 Melioribacteraceae bacterium
AAAAGAGTTATTCTACATAATCAAGTCCGGTAACACGGGTTCTCCCAAAGGGACTCGTACCGAGGAATCCCGTACGCGCTAAGAAGATATATGTCTTTTTTTCATTCGGAAAATAGAAACATTATAAAATCTAAATTGAGCGATTTAAAAATGTCCCGCTAAAAAGAAGGCGAGCTAACTACTTTGAGTTCACTACGGTGAATGAAGAATCTAGATATTATGTAATTATCAAGATGTTTCTTACAGACAGTCGTTCAAAAAATAAATTTCTTTTCTCAGTAGTCCTTCGGACAATATGACAAGCAATATTATTGCACAACAAATGGATTGCCCAAATGTTTTTGCACTATAACGTTAACAATTGGAATCGATGGATTTAGGTAAAAAAATAAATAATATTTTTCACGAATATTGTTAGAGAGAATCCATGAAATATTTTAATTCTTTAAGTGTATTGGGTTTTCCAATAATCTTCTTGTTTCTATCCAGAAGAAACATTGTAGGAGTTGCATAAATAAAATATTTTGCAGTTAAATCTCCATCCCAACCGTTCGGAGCTTTAATGTTAATGAAATCAAGATTATTATCTTTAATAAATTTAAGCCAATCTTTATTATTACTATCTAATGAAATTGCAATAATTTTTATATTGTTTTTATTCTTGTACCATTTTACTAATTGAGGTAATAATTTTTTACAATGCGGACACCAGCTTACATAAAATACTAACAAAGTTTTATCGGATTTTATTTTTGAGAGATCAAACACTTTGCCGTTTTTATCCGGCATTATTAGATTTGGGGCTAGTGTTCCTATTGTTAATAATTTTGCTTGGTCTATTCTATTCTGAATGGAATTTTCCGTTTGCTCATCCAAACATAAATCATCTTTAATAACATAATTTTTTACTATATAATCTATAACATTATCGAAACCGAATTTTTTAAATCCGTCAATTAAGTATTCCGTAATGTGTTGATAAACCAACTCGTTTACTTTGGCTTTGTTTAATAGAGTGTCAACAGCCTTTGTAAATTCTTTTTCAAGCACTTTTTTTGGTAATTGTTTGTTTTTGTAATAACTCAAATATTCAATCGCTTTGTTTACAAACACGTCAGAGAAAATTAATTCCGCATCATTAAAATCTACATTATCGAGCGAATGTTTTTTTAGGAAAGCCAATTGTTCTTTAATAGGAATTGTGATATTTATAATTGGTAGTTGTGTGGACTTAATATAACGTGCAATAAAAGAATTTGGTTCTTTTTGTGATGTTTTGTTTATAAAAAGGGAATATACATTTTGAATAGCTTTTAATTTTTCCCTTGTAATCGAATAATATTCGTCATCATTTGGATAATAACGTAATATAATATTTAAAAGATATGTTTTGGTTTTATAAGATTTATTTAGTTTGACGAATTTAAAATATAATTTATTACTTTCGGATTTGATAACGTGTAAACTGTCAAAAAGATTATCATAATCGGTTTTTAGGATAACAGATTTCCCATCATTGATAAAGGTTATTTTATGGTTATTATCTAATTGTAAACGATAAAATCCGGCGGACTGATCTTTTAAGGAAAACCGGAAAATATTATCTTGTGAAAAAACAGAGTCTATAATATTAGCTTTCTCTCCTTCAATTTCAAATAAAGCGGCTTTGTCTTTTGCCCCGATAATTTCAATTTTAATTTCTTGAGCAAATATGATATTAGAAATTAGTAAAACCAGAAGAAACAATATGCTAAATAAAAATTTCATGATTATTTTAATTACCTATGGAAAAAATATTATAACTAAATGTACTTAACAATCAATAAAAATGTATTCGCAGATTTACCTTGCCGAAGGCAGGCTTTTATGTCTGCGTGATTGTTGCCTTTTTCGTCGACGTAAAGTCGACGGTTACAGTGATTGATCGTTTAAGTATTTGCAAATTATTTTAATAAACACCGTACATGGCCGTAACAATGTTTTGTCTTCGTTGATATAAAGTCAACGAAGACACATCATGTAACCGCAGACTTCATGTCTGCGATATAAATGGTTACAAATCCCATTCATCTAAATTATAAATAGTTGAGCCTCGGAGTTTATACTGTTTCCAATGTTCCACTATTCCTGCTCTAACCGGATTATTCAAAATATAAAGAATTTGTGCTGTTAAATCTTCATTACTTCGCAAAATATGATCATAATAATCCTTCTGCCATTTAATTTTCGGTATATTTTTATAAAGCCAAAATCCGCTTTTTTGTTTAAATGAATCAATACACTTTTTGATATTTGATTTACTATGCTTTCCGCTTAATATAAAATGGAAATGATCGGGCATAAAAAGATACACAAACGCATCACATTCATTTTCCATTAGTTCTGCTAATAATATTTTTTCAATTTCTTTGAAGGCAAATATATTTTTGAAAAGCGGGGCTCTGTTTTTTACATTTCCCGTATAGGTAATAATTCTTTCACCGGTATAAAGTTCAGTCCAAAGTCTGTGTTTCTTTTCACGAATTATTTTCTTTTGCATAATAATTATTTGTAGCCGCAGATTTCCCTTGCCGAAGGTAGGCTTTATGTCTACGTAATTGTTACCTTTTTCGTCGACGTAAAGTCGACGGCTACATATGTTTGATCATTTAAGTTTTTCAAAATTCTGCCATACCGTTGGTAACCGCAGACTTTACGTCTGCGTTATAAACCATAAATTAGAACCCGAATAAACCTTGTACAAATAACTCTTTAACAGTAATACCACAAGGCTTTTCGTCGACATAAAGTCGACGGCTACAATTGTTTGATTATCATTGATTTTATCTTTCTGTAAACCGGTAATTCTTGGGCTAATGCCATAATGTTTTCACAACTAATAATCTAATTTTAAATCGAGTCCCTAACCCGCCCAACAAGATGATGGACAGGCGGGACAAATTCACCCCATGAGATAACCACTTTTTTATTTTCGATACTTTTTATTTATTCGTCTATCTTAATTTTTAACTTTATTCTTTGCATTCTTATCTCACGGGGTAAATAGACAAATTGAAAAATAGAAAAAACAACTTAATCCTTCAAGCAGCGAACACTAAAACCGTTATCCTTGCGGTAATTGTATAAGTAAACATTACTGGCATAGTAGTACAGGTACATGAGGTTAGCGTAATTGCTATTGATCTCCGTGGAACTCCAAAAGTAAGTGAAGTAACCTAAATCTAAGAAATTACCATTATGGTCGTAACGCTGGCCCGCAAACAGGGCAGAGAAGCCGGTTTCGTTAGTGTAAGTATAACCACTTTTTGCATTCTCATCTATCAGTTTTGTTGCTTCGTTGTTTACATAAGTTTGTAAAGTTTGCATCTCTGCATAAGTCGGTATGTGCCAGCCGCTTGGGCAAATACCACGGGTTCCTTCTGTTGTTGTGTACTGCATCGCTTCGGTCCACTCGTATAAACCACCATATTTGTTGCAGTTTGCTGCATCATTATCATAGCAGTATTTTTCTATTGTTCCGTTATCGGTTTGTAACTGTCCACCGGTTGTACTTTGTATCATTGTGCCAACATCAAGGTTTTCTTTCAGCCAGCATTGGCTGCCTATTTGTACTGTGTTGTAAACTTTGCCGGCATAAGTTACTGTTGGTACGCCGGGGCATGGTGTGCCACTACCTTCACTTACTCCATCATCTGCAAATATTTTAATACGGAACTGATCACCAAATGTTTGAGGGTGCTCGGTGCCAAAATCCCAAACTATATGTTTACCGGTTCCGCTTGTTATTCCACTGCCAACATCGCCGGTAATGTTATTACTCGAAAAGTCCCATGTTGAACCATTATCGGCAGAAACCTTCATAGATACGGTCATAATATTACCGTCCGGATCATTTACATCGTAGTAAATATCTACAATAAAAGAGTTGTCTGTTCTTTGTTCAAACGTAACATTTTCTACAATTGGTGGTTGGTTTTGGGCTATACTTACTGCTGCTATAAATAATAGTAATAATGTTAACTTTTTCATTTATTTCCTCTTAAACTTTTTGTGTGTCAATTTTTGTTGTTACTGACTATTCAGTAACAATTAGTTCTGCCACCGTGTGTTTATCCGCCATCTTGTTGGGCGGGGTAGGTAGCAGCAGTGTAAAACCTCCGAGGTTTTGAAAATCTCGGAGGTTTCTTGGGCTTATTGAAATTTATTTTAATAAAATCATTCTTTTAGTTTCAGAATATTCACCGGTTTGCAGAGTATAAAAATATATTCCATTGGAAAGCGATGATGCATCAAAATCAATTTTGTAATATCCCGTACTTTTTTGTTCATTAACCAAAGTGGTAATTTCTTTCCCCAGTGTGTCAAATACTTTTAAAGTTACAAAAGATGCCTTTGGAATACTATACGAAATCCTTGTAGAAGGATTAAACGGATTAGGATAGTTTTGATATAATTTATAATCTGTTGGTATTTTAATAGGTACTCTTTTTGCTGATGTTACAGTTGTTGGGTGTATAGTTTCATCAGTTGTTCCGTTACCGTCTAAATCTACTTCAATGGATATATTTGCATTAACAGAACTTATATTTGTAGTTGCAATAGTGTTTTCTTCAATCTGTACATTTTCATATACTAAAGAAGTTTTTGGAGAACCATCTTTTATATCATCGAGATAAAGATCAAAATTACTTATATAACCTTGTGAATGTATTTCATACCGATATTCTTTACCAGCCGGTAAAATAATTGCTCGAACCGAACTTGTGTCACTCAAATCGGTTGGCATATAAAAACTACCAGGTATATTTTCTTCCCATGTTGAATCGGATGTTGGACCGGTATGATTATTAAATTCATCATAAGCATGAAGAACAACAGGGCATGCAGCAAGAACTTGAATAATATTTGTCCCATAACTAATTGGGGGGGTGTACTTAATTCTCGTATCTGAAAATCCATCAAAAATTGGTGGGTTATTTAACAAACCTGATATAATTTCCAAAGTGGGTGTGCTTGAAGGTAATTCTTGATGTTCAACACCGGAAATATAAAATGTTTTATTTGCTAATAATTTTGAACTCCCAACTATTTCAGCACTTTTCAATGGCACTGTTCCATCTCCATTTATATTAAATATAGGCTTAACCATCTGCTTGTTAATTATAACTTTACCAATTGTTGGTAAATCAATTCCTACAATATTATAGGTTTTTATATTTGCAAAATCTAAATCCTTAACAGAGTTCTGGAATATTTCACTCTTATCAATCAAAGCAGCATTTAATGTTTTTTCTCCAATATGAGTTAGTTTTAGGAAATTACGAGTTTGATTATAGTTGTATTCTTCTCCCATATATTCAAAACTATAATCATACAATTGTGGTAATATTGAATGTCCATTCCATAAAAAATTATGATAATCCCTAGATGGTAATAATTGGTATGAAGATGGCATATTTCTACTAATATCCATTATTTTAGAATGATTAAAAACGTTAAACCCTAAAAATTCAATCATAAGATTACCGGTAAGAGCAGTATAAATTGATTTAGGTGCACCTAGGTGTGGCGTTCCAATAAAAATAATTTTATCGATTTTTGATTTATTAAAATTATTGCTTTGAATTAAACTTTTAGCAACCAAACCGCCCATACTATGTGCAATAATATTTACTCTAATTTTTTTTGTCCATCTTAAAACATCAAGAACAAAATAGCGTAATAACTGAGCATTAAATGCATTATCTTTTCGCCAGTCATACACGAAACAGAATAAATTTTCTCCTTCATCAAATGAGTTGTCCATATTATCCAATTTATAACTATGATTGGTTACAAGGTAATTTAGGATGCCTTCATAACTATCTAAGGGGGCATCATCAAATTCATCTTCAAAACTTCTATTAGAATTGCGTTTTGGAGATACTTTAATATGATAGTCATTAGAAAAAGGATCATAACCGTTCTCATTAAGCATTAGGGGATCCAAATGATCGTCCTCAGACGAGAGAGCTTTTGTTCTATTAACCCAAACTCTTTCATTCCATTTAAGTTCGTTATCGTTAGAGTTATAAAGCGGACTTCCCATAATTCCGGGGATAAATATTATTGGCTCTTTACCAGGGACAGATGATAATATTCCAACTTCAGAAGTTCCCTCTCCAACTTCCGGATAAGTGATATTACTTGTTAAAACTAATAGGGTAAATAAAAATAATATTGACTTAATAGTTTTAAAAAACATTTTAACCTCACTCTGATTAGAGATTTTTTACCAGGATAAGAGAAGAATTTAATTTTGATATTAAATAATATAACAAATTATTTATAAAAACATTGTGATCTCTTATTTAATAGGTCATTTTATCAAATATATTGTTTTTGTAATATATAGTAAAACTTATTAGATTTAGGATTATAAGCCAACTTTCTGAGTTGACTATTGTATGAGAAATGGTAAACATGAATTTACCTCTAAGCTATAACTATAAACTTAAAACAAGAAAATAAAGAATAAACAATAGCTTTTATGGGAACAAAAAAACATTCGTCAGCATAAAGCTGACGGTTACAATTGCGAATTTTTTGAATTATAAAAGCATTTTATTTGTATCCGTAGATTTATCTTGCCGAAGGCAGGCTTTTATATCTTCGTTATAAACTAACAAAAATTTTCAATGTGGTATTTGCAATTTTAAATATTATCTCAATTGCTAATTGATTTCCGTAAAGCTATCTTTACCTTTCAAAAATTAAGAGTTATATGTGAATTTCGAAATTGAAGCACAAGATAAACAAAGCAAGGCAAGAGCCTGTTCATTCCGAACAGACCATGGAATAATTGAAACACCACGATTTATGCCTGTTGGAACGCAAGGAACTGTAAAGGCGGTTACGCAAAGAATATTAAAAGAGGAAATAAAAGCCCCTTTAATTTTAGGCAATACTTATCATCTTTATTTACGTCCCGGTATGGAAGTAATGGAAGCAGCCGGCGGTTTGCACAAGTTTATGAATTGGGATGGTGCAATTCTTACCGATAGCGGCGGGTTTCAAGTTTACAGTCTTTCCGATTTGAGAAAATTAAAAAAAGACGGCGTTGAGTTTAAATCTCATCTCGACGGTTCAAAGCATTTCTTTTCACCGGAAATTGTTATAGATATAGAACGAACAATCGGTTCGGATATTATGATGGCACTTGACGAATGCACACCTTATCCTTGTGATTATGATTACGCCGTTAAATCAACACAGCTTACATCCGATTGGGCAATTTTAAACAAAGAAGCATTCGAAAAATCGAAACCGAAATACGGACACAAACAATTTTTATTCGGTATTGTACAAGGAAGTGTTTATAAAGATTTACGGGAAAAATCCGCTATGGATTTAACCAAACTTGATTTTGACGGTTATGCTATTGGCGGACTTGCAGTTGGTGAACCGACTGAAGAAATGTACGAAATGGTAAATTTTACAACCGGTTTTTTACCTGAAGATAAACCACGATATTTAATGGGAGTAGGCAGACCAGAAAACATACTTGAAGCAATTGAACGAGGAGTTGATATGTTTGATTGCGTTATGCCAACACGTAACGCACGTAATGCATATTTATTTACAAGTAACGGAATTGTAAGTATGCGGAATGCAAGATACAAAAATGATTTTTCTCCGCTTGATGAAAATTGCAGTTGTTATACTTGTCAAAATTTTTCAAAAGCATATTTAAGACATTTGTTTGTAGCAAAAGAAATACTTGCGTTGGAATTGGCTACAATACACAATCTTACTTTTTACCTAAACTTAACTAACACTGCAAGAAAAAAAATAATTGAAGGAAATTTTCTTGAGTGGAAAAATAAAATTATTAGTAAATTATCAGTTAATATAAATTCAACTATGGAGGAATGATGGAATTGTTACTGGCGATGGCTCCGCAAGGTCAACAAGGTGGCGGAAGTATGATTAGTACTTTAATAATGTTCGGAGCAATATTTGCAATTTTTTATTTTATGATTATAAGACCGCAACAAAAGAAAGCTAAAGAAAGAGAAGCTTTACTTTCCGCATTGAAAAAAGGTGATAAAATAATAACCAGCGGTGGAATACACGGAACAATTGCCGGTCTTGATGATAAAACCGTTTTACTTGACCTTGGCAGTAATACAAAAATTAAAATTGAAAGAAGTGCAATAGGACAAGTTTTAGGTAAGGATTAAGATATTAAAAGTGTTCTGTATATCAAATATGCAGAACACTTTTGGGATTTGCCAATAAGATGAAAACACTTCCTACAAAAAATAATTTTCTCGGATTAGAAAAAAAATATTCTTCTTATAAAACTTCCGGTATTATTATACTTCAAGCACCTTTGGAAAAAACAGTAAGCTACGGGAAAGGAACAAAAAACGGACCGAAAGAAATTATAAAAGCTTCTCACTATGTAGAATTTTTTGATGAAGAATTAAATAAGGAACTATGTTTTGAAAAAGGTATTGCCACTTTGGAAGAAATTAAGTTTTCCAATCTAACCGTAAAAAAATCCATTGAAAAAATTTACGACGAAGTAAAAAAGCAAATTTCAGAAGATAAATTTGTGGTAACACTTGGCGGTGAACATTCCATTTCTTCGGCAACAATTAAAGCTCATTACAATTTTTATAAAAACATTTCAGTTCTTCAGATTGATGCACATTCCGATTTACGTAATTCTTATGAAGGAAGTAAATATTCGCATGCTTCCGTAATGGCAAGGGTTGCAGAGTTTACAACTAAAATTGTTCAAGTTGGAATTAGAGCACAGTGCAAAGAAGAATATGATTTTATAAAAACCAATAGAATCAAAACTTTTTATATGCGGGAAATAAGAAATAATAAATACGGAAAAAATTGGCAGCAAAAAGTTGTTAATGAACTTAACAAAAATGTTTATATTACTTTTGATGTTGACGGATTTGACCCTTCCGTAATTTCCGCAACCGGAACCCCGGAACCGGGCGGACTTTTTTGGGACGAAACAATGAACTTGTTAAAACAAGTTGGTAAAAATAAAAACATAATAGGCTTTGATGTTGTTGAACTTGCTCCGGATAAATTCCATAATTCAAGTAATTTTACTACTGCAAAACTTGTTTATAAAATTTTGAACTACGCATTTCAAAAAT
>JALSNL010000371.1 GCA_026987055.1 Melioribacteraceae bacterium
CGGTTTTTTCTTAGTGCTTCAAATAAGCTATGCAAAAAATTGGTAATTCTACCAAAGGAAAAACAACTTTTAAAATTCACCACCGAATACTTTAGGGAAGTCCGACTTTCCAATAAAATCGAACTTCCCCGATTTTAAAATACGTATTGGAACATTACATAAAAAACATTATTTGCAATATTGGCATCTTCGTTATGCATAACATAGGCTGCAGTTATTTTGCTTGCAGTATGTTTATCAGCAAACATAAAGTAGCTTGCCCCAACCGTAATTAATTTTTCTTCATCTTTGTTTGTATTATTGTTAGGATCAAAATTTTCGTAACGGGCTAACAATTCAAAATTTTTATTAATTGCATAAGCTCCCATAACATAATAACCGTTTGTTGTAATATCTGTTCCGCTGTTTTTGTCTATTACCGCCATATATTCGGCTTTAATTCTTACCGGTTTTGGCTCCCAATAAATATGTGCGCTATAAGAATTATAGTTATTGAAAATGCTATTGCCAATTCCGTAGTAGCCGCCAACGTTTAATCCTTTAACAGATTTCGGTTTATAAGTTAACATACCGCTTACAGCAACACCATTGTTAAGAACTTTACCACCGGTTTTATGAGTTGCCTTAATATTTTTAGCTCCGTTTCCGTTATGAACAGATAAAAAATAATTCAACTCTCCAACATTACCTAAGGCCGAAATTGCATAATCGCGTCCGTCTCCACCGACTGTTCTTTTTCCCCATTCTTGACCAATACGTGCACGTTCAACCAAATCAATTTTAACATGAGGCGTTAAAGGTCCGGCAAGAACACCGGCAACTTTGTATCTTCCTATTCTAACTTTAACACTTTTACTTAAAAGATAATCCATGTAAAAATCCAATAGTTTCGGATTGGTCAGCTCAACTTGTAAAAATCCTTTCATTCTTTTTGTAAATGATGTATAAGCGCGCATTCTTGCACGTTTAACACCAAAGCCCAATTGATTGGTATCTTGATTTGTTTCTGCATAACTTGCCATAGCTTGAAGTGTTCCGCCAATTCTTAAATTAACATCAGGTACGTCTTGTGCATTTAGCAAAATCACTTGACCGAAAAGAAACAATAAAAATACCTTTGCAAACTTCCTCATTATTTTTCTCCTATTTTTCATTGCCTTTTATTTTATGATATAAAATTATTCTTTATTATCGAACTATTTAAGTAAAAAATAAATTTATATAAAAGTTAAAGATAGTTTTTTGAACAATTATTTTTTTAAGAAAAGTATAATCTGCTGTGACTAAAAAAGAATTAACAACAACATTTTTTTAATCTTGCTCGCCCTGGTAAATTGGACTCTATATTTTTTCCACCAATATTTTAACATCGCTGGTTTTAGATTTACTTTGAGCTAAAATCTTTTGTAGTAGCGGTTCTCCCGAATAGCTACTTAATTATTTATTACTCTTTATTTTTGGGAACGCAAATATTGAATCCGTTCAAAAAAAACCGGACAGAAAGGAGATTTGACACTACATGTTTCTAATACTATTTAATCATCAAATATTTTTGTTTAAAAAAATTACCTAATAATTTTTACCGGCTTTTGCAAAGTACTAATATTTGAATATACTTCCGCCAATAAATTCACGCAAAACAGAATCTTTCGGAATAGGAGAATCATCTTCAATAGGTTCAAATTGAGCAAGTAATTTTCTAACTCTACTTGCTCTGGTGTAAGCATCTACTTTTAACGGATTATCTTTGAACTTCTCTTCCCACTCTTCAAAATATTTAAGCAATTTTGTTTTGTATATAGATAGTTCAAAAGGCATGCCGCTATTAACAATAAAATCAGCAGAATTTGCGTAGGGAATTATATTTCTTAATTCGCTTGCTCTAACGTAATGCCAATGTTCTAACGTTTGTAAAGGAGCATAACCGCGTTGCACGGAATCTCTAAGCATTCTTCTCATTAATCTTATATCGGTCCATTGAATATATTTACCTTCGTTATCTTTCATTTGAAGCAATGGTTCTAAAAATAGTTTAAATTTTACTTCGTTAGAAATATCCTTACTAAATTCGGGGAATAAACCATGCAGACTATCTATAAGAATAATCTCATTCTCCTTTAATTTCATTGGAGTTTGATTTAAATACCTCTTCCCTTTTTTGAAATCGTAAAAAGGAATTTTTACTTCTTTACCTTCGGATAATTTCAGTAAATGCTCATTTATTAGTTCAAGGTCTAATGCTTGAGGTGTTTCAAAATCATGATCTCCAAATTCATCTGTCGGATGTTCTTCAAGATCAAAGAAATAATGATCTACATTTATAGTAGCAAATTTGTAGCCTTTCTTTCTTAATCTTTTTTCAATTTTTATTGTTGTGGTTGTTTTGCCGGAAGATGATGGTCCGCTAATAAAAACCATTTTTAATTTATCGCTTTTGTCAATTATCATTTGAGCGGCAGTATCCAAATCATCTTCATAAGCTGCTTCGGATTCGTGAACAATATGAGGATATTCTCCGTTTCTTATTCTTGCATTATATTTTTCAATTGTATTTAACTCGTGTGTTGCAGCCCAATCCAATACATGCCATATTTTTGCCCAAGGAATATTTTGATCCGGTTTGGAAGCAATTTTGCCGTCTTCTTTTCTTTTTTTATTTCTTTCATCTCTATATAGAATAAACTCTTTGGCAACTTTTGCATGTCCGTTTTCAATTAATACTTTTTCCACAACATCTTGTATTTCCTCAATATGGGGTGGATTATTTTCATCAAATTTTTGTTCAAGAATATCAACAACTTTATCCGCTAAAAACTCTGCACGTTCTTTATCCCTGCCACCTACAGAAATAGCAGCTCTGTAAATTGCATTCATCACTCTTATTTTTTTAAACGGTACAATTGTACCGCTACGTTTAATTACATTTTTTATTTTTGACATATCTCTTTAACAATTTTATTTTAGTTACATCTTCGGTTTTTCCGGTATTGGTTTTAATACTATTGTTGCAGTATGTCCAAATTTAATTAAAATATATTTAATATTCTCTTTAACTACATTTAATTTGGTGCCGGTTTTTGCGTAACCTTTTAGAATATCTTTTGTTAATTTTGCTTGATCGGTATAATTAACGGAACTACCCATTGTTTTCCAATAATCCGCAGGTAATTCCAGTGTAATTTCAAAAGAAGAATTCGGTTCTATTTGCGATTTATCAAAATACTTTTGTCTATCCCCTTTTTCCAAATAGAAACTGTTTTCGTCTGTTAACAAAACGTATTCATCAACATTGTAATTCAAAGGAATTTTACTATCCGAATTATTCACAACCTTTACTTTTATAGTATTAACATTAACTTCCGCCCAAGCAGAAATTCTATTATCCATTTTTCTATTGCTCAAATAGCTAACACCTTTTTCCGGTGTATAACTGATTATTTTGAATGATGGCTCATCCAAAGGATGCATTTTAATTCCGAAAAAATCATCAATTGCATTTGTTGAAGCACAAGAATACAATATAAAAACAGAAAATATTAAAAGTAATATGCTATATAGTTTCGATTCTCTATTTCTCTTCATTTTATCTCCCTAGTCACCAAACCTCGGGTTAACTATATTATTATAAATTGAACCGAACGAATAAGTAAAACCAAAGGAAGCAAAGTATTGGTAGCTTGTTTCAAGCTGCTTTCTTTGTAAAAGAACTTCCTCTAAATCAACACCTCCTTTTGGAAGTGCAATTTGATCGTGTATAAATGATAAACTTCCAAATAAATCTATTGTTAATCCTTTCATTACATTTATTCTAAATTCATTTGATAAATCAATACTGTTAAGTTTGAAATCGTGGAAATAATGCGATCCGGAAACAGAAGTTTCTATTGTTCCCCACGGCTGCACCAGTTCTAAAGTAACAGAAAGTTTTTCACTTCCTAGTAACTCTTTCTTCTTAAAATAAATTGTCTCTTCGTTATAGCTATTATATCCGGCAAATATTTTATATGCAATTCTTAATTGACGTCTTGTCGATTCCGAATATGGAAAAATGTTATATTCGATACCCGGAGCAACTGCCATTGCATAATTTAAGTTATCATATATTGAAGAATAAAGACGTGTAAACAAACCGTAAGAAAAATGTTTGTTATAAGATTTTATAAATGAAGTAAAAATTCCGTGTCTTCGTGATATGCTAAGAATACTATTACCAGCATAATTAAATTTATTTTCATTATAACTACTTTGTAATCTGATTTTAATTTTCCAATCCTCGGTAATTCTATTTGCGGAAAAAGTACCATACAAACTCAAAGAACTTCTTGATTTTTCTCCGTTAGTAAAGCCTCTTAGCCTTGTTCTAAAAACCCAATAATCCCATTCGTCTTTAACTTTCTCTTTCCCCTTTATTTTAGGTGCTTTGTAAGATATTTTAATTTCGGAACCAATTGGAGAACGTGACACATATTTAATAAGACCAAGTTTTATTGTTTGCAGCATTTTTTTTCTTGCATCATCATCACTGTCGGATTCGTTTTGAACATAGCTAAGAGTATCATTGAGTCCGACAAAATTTTTCCCGCCAATAAAAGAAAGTGTATATTTTTTCCCGCCTCCTCCGGTTTTCTGTTTACTGAATAAAATATGAACATCAGCATTATTTCTATCCCATACATAGTTTACAAAGGTAATCTCTTGCCTTATAAAATCTTTATCACATTGAGAGCAATCAATAAAAACATTCGGAGCTCCAACTCTAACATTATTATTAACTTGACCAAACAAAAGACTAAACATAAAAAACAAACTTGTAACTGCAAATTTTTTCATTGCTACTCCGGTTAAATGTTTTACAATTAAACTTTATAATTATCTACGGAAAATAAAAGGTATTTTCCTATGCACTAATTTCCGTGTTTGGTTTTGAATCCTTTCATCATCCAATTTTTTGCAAATATTAATGCAATAGGTGTTATTAAAGCAATCAATCCGTAAATAAACCACATAAAACCTGTGTTCATTTCGGAAACAGGAACATCTTTAGGACAATATTTTTCTAAAAAGTAACCTGAATAAAAACCGGTAAAAACTTTATCCAAAAACCAAGGGAATTGCCCAACTCCCATATATAAACCTACTTTTCCTTCCGGAGCAATCTCGGCAATCCACTGTAAAAATCTTGGCGACCACATTGCCTCGCCTATTGTCATCATTAAAACATATAGCAAGAACAAATATAAATTTGGTCCAACCGTAAGTAAAAACGTTGGCAATGCCATTACCAATGTACCGTATATCATCATTTTGTAAATATCTGCCTTAGCTGTTAGACCGGCAATTATTGGCGTTAATAAAAATATTAGGACAGGATTTAAATTAGAAAAGACTTCAAAATATTGACTAACCATTGTACCTTGGAAAGCTCTGTCTAAATAATATGGAAGAGTTAACCAATTATGTGCAAAAAGTGTTTGTACAGGAACTAATATAAAAATAAAAAAAGTAAATCTTTTATCACGGAAAGGATGATAAGGTCTTTCTTTTAGATAATCAATTACAGCAAGGATACCCATTATTATGAAAAGAATAAATGCAACATCCAAATGGATATCAACTTTGAAAAGATTTATATCGAATACTTTATTTATACTGTTATTAATTCCGTAATTTGAAAACAGAAAAAACACAATAGCCAGAACTGTAAAAATATACAATTTTGTATTGTTGGCTTTTATATCCGGTTTAGCTTCTTCTTTCTCTTCGTCATCTTCTACCTTAACTCCTTTAGCATCAAGCTCCGCATTTTCTTTTGCAACTCTATCAACAGCATTTTTATCAGTCTTTTTAGTTAGAAGCATTAAAGTAATAATAAGTGAAATTGCTGTTAGTACAACATAAACCCAAAACACAGCGGTTAAACCATTTGGCGGAAAAATATTTGTAAAGGAATGCCTAGTGGTAGATGAAATAAAACCTGAGAGGAAAGCACCTAAATTCATAAAGCCGTAAATTACAGCATAACCCATTGCTGCCGTTTGCTTATTTGTATAACGTTTAACACCTGCATAAGCAGCCGGCTGAAATAAACCGTAAGCAAGTACCATCGCAAGCAAACCACCGGTCATTGTAAAAAACATTGGGGACCAAAGCCCTGAAGACATACCAAGTGTACCGGAAAGAGCTATTAGAATTCTTCCGGCCAACATAGCAATAAAAGAAAGCGCTAAGGATGTCCGCACTCCTAATTTATCCGACCATCCTCCAAGAAGTAGCATTGCAAAAGTAATACCGCCGGTAACAAAACTGTAAACTATTCCTGACTGTGCATCAGTTAATCCTACATTTTCAGAAGAGTATTTGCCCAATATTGTTAAAATACCAAAGTAAACAAGCCCTTCTATAATATAGGGAATGTTAATTCCCCATAAAGCTTTAGGTGCTTTAACAAACGCAATAAATGTTTTACGTAATTCATCTATGGCATCTTTAATAACTTCTCCAAATGTTTTTTTCTCAACATCTTCTTTTGGTTCACCTTCCATACTTAATCTCCATATTATTCTATATAATATTAACTTCCATTTCTAAACTAATTAAAAACTTATTGTAAATATATTTTTTAATATCCTCGGCTAGTTCTAACATCTCTTGCCCTGTAGCATTACCTAAATTTACCAATACCAAAGCTTGGTTTTTATGAACACCCGCATTCCCGAAAATTTTTCCTTTAAGTCCGGCTTTTTCTATTAACCAACCGGCTGGGATTTTGTACATTCCCTTTTCCAATTTAAAGTAAACTAAGTCTTTATACTTTGAACTTAGTAAATTAAAATGTTCTTGCTCAATAATAGGATTTTTGAAAAAACTTCCTGCATTACCAATTATTTTAGGATCAGGTAATTTTGCTTTGCGTATTTCCATTATAAGATTACGTATTTTTTTTATATCCAAATCTTTTTCATTTATTTCTTTAATTCTTTCTTTTAACGCTCTATAATTAATTTTCAACTTTGGTTTAAGTTGAAGTTTTATTGTAACATTTATTATAAAAAATTTATTCTTAAACTCTTCCTTAAAAATGCTATTACGGTAACTAAACTTACAATCATTATAATGAAATTCTTTTAACTCTCCAGTAGTTAAATCAATTCCTTCCAACCTAAAAAACACTTCTTCAAATTCAACGCCATAAGCTCCAATATTTTGTATTGGTGCCGCACCAACCGTTCCCGGTATTAAAGATAAATTTTCAATACCACCGTAACCTTTATTTACTGCGTACTGTACAAGGTCGTCCCACACAACACCGCTTCCTACTTTTAGATAAACATGTTCATTATCCTTTTGTACTTCTTCAATTCCGGATATATTCGATTTTATTATTGTACCAGAGAAATCCTTAGTAAAAAGTATATTACTTCCACCGCCAATAATTAAGAGATTATTACCTTTTGTAACTTCAGAAAGATTATCTTGAATGTCCTTTACATTATCAATCAATACAAGCTTTTCAGCTTTTACATTAATATTGAATGTATTATATTTTTTTAATGATATGTTTTTTTTAATTTTCATCAGTTTATTTCTTTTTAGATTTTGACAAAGTAAAGAATTTGAACACCGGTATAAAGCCGGCGGTTACTCATGTTTTTTAGAAAATAATAATTCCTATATATGTTTTAAAATCAATAAAGATGGTTTCATTTAATTATTTCGCCAATTGATATTTTGAATTGTATTTCCGTTTGAGGTTAATATAATTGCCCCTTCTTTATCGGTTCTTCTAATTTTAATTTTATGTTGTTTTAATCTTTTTAAAATATTTTTAGAAGGATGATGAAATTTATTTAATATTCCGGCACTAATAATTCCCACATCCGGATTAACAGCATCTAAAAAATAATTGGAGCTGGAAGTTTTACTTCCGTGATGACCAACTTTTAGTATATCCGATTTTAGAAATTTATTGTATTTATTAACTAAATAATATTCCCCTTCTTCTTCTAAATCACCAACAAACAAAAAGGATGTTTTCCCATATACTAATTTAATAATTCCGCTCTTATTATTTATATCAAAAGATTTATAAATATTATCCGTTGTATCATTTAAAAAATATAAATTACAACCGCCTATCTCTATTTTACTTTTTGAATAATATGTAAAAGGCACATTCATTTCTTTTAGATAATTTTCAAAAACTTTCTCTTTGTGGGTTGAATCTTTAATTGGTTTATAAAGAAATTTCACAATCCCATTTTCTATAAGCGAAATTACACCACCGAAATGATCAGTATCAAGATGACTTATAAACACGTAATCTAATTTATCAATCCCCAATCTTTTTAGTAGAGGAATAATAATTCTTTCTCCCGTATCAAAATATTCACTTCTGTTTCCCGCATCAATTAGAGCAGTTTTATTATTTGGAAATTTTACTAAAATTCCATCACCTTGACCAACATCAATAAAATCAACACTTAAGTTATATTCCGGCAACAAATTTTTATTGTCCAATTGAATATAATTATAAAAAGAAAATACTGCTAAAACGAAAACGAGAATAAAAGCTAATTTATTTTGAAATTTATGTATTGCAAAAAATACAATTGTAAGAAAAACATAAAAAAAGATACCATCTAAAATTGAGAAATTATAGATAGGAATAAATGCAAAAGAAAGGACACTTATTTTTGAAACTAAAAAATATAAAATATCTATTAATAACATATTTGCAACAGCAAAAAAGGATGCAAACCATACTGAGAATATTGAAACACTCAAAGATAAAATTGCAATACCAACAATAACGCCAATCAGAGGTATTACAAAAAGATTTGCAAATAAAGAAACCAAAGAAAGCTTATTAAAATAAATAAGTGTAAAAGGTAAAGTACCTAATTGTGCTACAAAGGTAACGGTTAGGAACAATAAAAACTTTTTTAGAAATTTATTTATTCCAAATGATAGAATCTTTTTTGAAAGAATAGGATAAAGAATTAGAATTGATAATACAGCGGAAAATGAAAGTAGAAAACCCGGGTTAAACAATTCCTTTGGAGAAATTAAAAGTATAATAAGCGCAGCAATAGCAAGTGAGTTTATTCCGTTAGTACTTCTGTTGGTAAGCTTTGCAATCAAAAACGTTATTGCCATTACCGAAGCAC